>CAMLET010000565.1 GCA_946479125.1 uncultured Flavobacteriales bacterium | reverse complement strand
AGATTCTTTGGAAACATCCATAATCTCCGGTACAGCTGTTTGCATACGATAAGCCATCTCATACTGCTGTACTTTTGTATTTATTTCGGGATCGCCAAATTGTTTATAAGATATATCATTAAGTGTTAGGGTATCATCATTCAACAATTCAATCGCCCGTTCAATTCGGGTAATAATAACGTGCTGTTGGATGGTAATTCCCTTTTTCTCAGCAAACACCTTTGCTAAAATGGAATAATCAGTATTGAGCTTTCTGCTCAGAATAGCAGAGTAATTCCCTTTTGGAATATCATCCATATCGTAAATGATATCCTTAATAGCTTCCTCGATCTTTTGTACCATTGTTATCTTCCTGTTGACCAGAATTTCAAGTCCTCCTTCTAAAAGTCTTGATTCAAGCTCCTCACGCTGCTCCTCTGTCCACCCACTAGCGATATCAATTACACAAAAATCAATAAATGTGTACCCTAGTCCTACTTCCCTGAGCTGCCGTTCAACATACATTTTGCAACGCTCACTCATCATGTTCTTCACGCAAATAATCATAACGTTGTTTTTTAGTTAACAATAAATGTAAATCAGATACTAACTGTTCAACAAACTATTCTAAGACATAATAAGCGCATTCCTAATCAGCGTTTCTTATGAATCAGGATAACCTATTGAGCAGTGCAAGAAAATAAATTATTGTAAGCTTGCATAGCAAATGTGGGATTTATGTAACAAAACGCTAAGACGTTACAATGAGGCGGTTAGGGGCTTACAGAAGATTTTTTACAAATTAATGGGTTTATAGTTACGTTTTTTAACAACAAAACCATTGCGCGAATCACATGAATTAAAAAATCCCCGCGGTCATCGAGCGTAGTCGAGATGCAGGGATTTTTTAGTACCTAACTCTATTATTTGATGAGATGAACAAATCCTTGTCCTTCCAGTTTTTCATCTTGCTCACCAGTTGCAGTATAGATGAATGTGTATACGCCCTCAACAACTTCATTTGAACTGGTTGCACCGTTCCATTTGAAATTTAGGTCATCACTAGTGAAAACAACTTGTCCCCATCTATTAACGACATCTACGTGTATGGCTTTAATATTCAATAATTCAAATTCGAAATAATCGTTGGCCTGATCGCCGTTTGGTGTAAAGACATTCGGATAACTCAAGTCTATAGGAACAATTACAGGTGGAATGACAATTGGTGGATCTGTTACAACGATGGTTACAAAAGCGGTATCGGAACAATTTCCTTGATTCGCAACCAGGTAAGCAACATATGTTCCGGTTGTATAAGTTTCTGTTTGTCCGCTTAGGTCCGATGCTGTTGTGCTGTTTCCGTTTCCGAAATTCCACTCAAAGTCAGTTGAGTTGGTACTCGAATTTCCAAAATTCACTACAAGTGGATTATAACCTGATGTTGGATTGGCATTCAAAACCGCGTTTGGTGGATTGTTTACGTCTACAAAAACGGAATCATAACGGTAACAGCCATCCGATTCAATAGAGATATAGTACCATCCTGATCCTAAATTCTGCCAAACTGATGCATTGATCTGATTTGGATTTGAAGTTCCCGGACCGTTCCACGTGTAAACCGGTTGGTCATTGAAAGTTCCTGAAGTGGTAGTGTAAACAACACCGTTGTTGATTCCGCAATCTGTAGGTTCAGATTCTACCAAATCAAAATCCCAGGGCATTGGAGTGATAGTTACTAATGCGGAGTCGGAGATAATACATCCATTCGGACTCAATGATGAAACGGTAAAATATCCACTGTTTGCAGGCGAAATAGTTGCTGTTGTTGCTCCCGTTTCCCAAACTAGATTTGGATTAGGAAAATTCGTTGTTGCCGTCAAGGTTTCCTGTTCGTTTGCGCAGAAAGAAATGTCGCTTCCAGCATTGATTGTACTTTGATCATAAGAAACAACAACCGTGTCTGATTGAATACAGATCGAACTGAACGTGATATCATCCAAAGCGAAATCGTTATTTCCAGAAATATTTTGTGCAACAATACTGATGTTTGCCGAAGTACTTACTCCGGAGTTCCACGTTTCGAAGAATTGCTGCCAGTCACAACCCAAAAGTGTAGGGGAGAAAACCGGTCCAATTTGCACGTTATTAATGTAGAACTGTAAGTTGGAAACGTTACCAGCTGTAATGTTCTCTACGCTGGTTACCCAAGTTGAAAAATTGTAGTTGGTGTTTGGATTTACCGTAACGCTTTGTCCCCAAACCTGTGTGTTCGGAACTGTTGAACCGTTCACAACCATCATGTTTCCTGGTCCTGTTGGTGTATGATCAGCACAATTCACAAAGTTGTTGTGTACGTTGTGAGGATTGGTTGTAACAGCGTAAGTTCCGGCATTTGTCAAAAGTCCAAATGCACCACCAACTCCCGGACCATAACCAGTTGTAAATCCAGTGTTTCCGGCTTCAAAATCGCCATTAATCACCAGGTTTTCTGTTGTTGTCTGAACTTCGAGAATAACGGTTGTCG
>CAMLET010000564.1 GCA_946479125.1 uncultured Flavobacteriales bacterium | reverse complement strand
CCATGTACGTTACAAAATATAAATCTCTATTCGCGAATGTCCCTAGTTCAGGCAACGGAGATTTCATTCCGAAGAATTATTCTTTACTGAAAAAGATCGATTGGAAAAACCATAATAGAATGGATCAAATTCGGCACATCACGCAAAACTATTACGCGATTGACAAGAAAAACGATTCCATTTTCATTTACGACTTGCGTTTCGGGACAACTTCTCGATTAACAGGATTAAAAGATGCCTCACCAATTATGGGCTACGGCATGAAACTAAAAGGCAATAGTCCTGTAAATTACTTTGGTTATAGAGCTAATTCGTTCAGTAAAATCGATTTTCCCAAATATATGGATTACGTTTTCGGTAACGAACCTGTGGTAATAAATGACTAAACGCCCTTCCTTTCACCATCACGCTGTTTAAAACTAGGAAAGAAACAGTTTTTCGTCTTGACCTGAAACACTACTTTTGTAGTACGAAATTTATAAAATGAGACATTTCATTACCATTTTTGCTTGTTCAGCTTTGTTGTTACAGGCTTGCGGACAAAGCGAAGCGAAAACTGAATCTAAGAAAGAAGAGCGTAAAGTTCCTGAACTTCCTGAGATCAATCACACTTACAAATTGGAAGACTACTTGTCGACAAACGACCAGTTGGACAAAGATGTTGATGCGATTTTTGCAACCTTGGACGATACGGCTATTGTAGCACAATTGATTATGCCAGCAGTTGGTCGTTTAGGAAATACTCCAGAATCTATTAAAGCTTTGATCAACAAACGTGTTATTGGCGGTGTGTTGATGTTAAACGGATCGAAAGAACAATTTACGGGTTGGATCAAGGATTTCAATACATTGAATGTGAAGAACGGAAATCCGGGATTCCTTTACAGTGCTGATGCCGAACCAAGCTTATTCAATAGAAAGATCAGTGGTTCTTCCGTTGTAAAGAAAGCAAACGAAATCACTTCTTTAGAAGAAGTAAATACTTGTGCTGACACAATTGCTGCTACATTGAAAGCGATCGGAATCAACTACAACTTTGCACCAGTTGTGGACTTGGCAAAGAACGGAACGGTTGGGTACAGAGGTTTCGCGAAAGTTGAAGCCAACAATGTCCCATGGTCGAACGCGTTTATTGCACGCATGCAGTCACAAGGAATTATTGCTACAGCAAAACATTTCCCTGGACACGGTTTGGTTTCTGGTGATACACATAAATCACTACAGGCAATTGATGGTGAATTGAAAGAAGTTCCTACTTATCCTAAATTGATTGAAGATGGCGTATTGAGTGTAATGATTGGGCATTTGGCCGTTGTAAACAATCCAAAATACAATACAGACGGTTTGCCAGCAACTTGTTCAAAGAAAATTGTAACGGATTTATTGAGAAACGAACTTGGTTTCAAAGGATTAGTGGTAACAGATGCAATGAACATGGGCGGAGTTACAGCAGTGAAAGGAAACAACGTGAAGGCAATTGATGCCGGAGTTGACATTTTACTGATGCCTTTAGATTGTATGAGATCTCACAGCGAAATCTTAGCAAAATACAAGAGCGATCCAGCTTTCAAAGCAGTGGTTGAAGCTGCAGCAAAGCGTGTAATTCGCATGAAATTGTGTGTTGGCGCGGTGAAAGGATAGAATCCGACAAAAATATTGGTTAAAACCCCAGCATTGTTGTTGGGGTTTCCTATTTTTAGGAAAAGCAATTATATGCGTATTAGCCTATTTCTATTGTTCAGTCTTTTCATTTGTTTAAATGTCAATGCTCAGTTTGGAAAACGTAATCGGAACAATGGATTTCAATATACATACGAGATTGGTGACGAAATGTCGGAGCGAGAGTACTACAAACTTCTGGATAGCTGTATTCTGTTTATCGGTTTAACAGAAAATGATTCCCTTTATATACAATTTAATTGTATTGACTACGAATATTACATTGATGTCACTATAACAGGAACCACCTACCAAAACACTTTCCTGTTAACCAACAGGGAAAGAAAAATTTTATTGCCGAAATATTTGATTACAGATAGTATAGTAATCATTACTAGTTTAGATGGTGGTCCAGACAATTATTTTGAATATGTTTTGAATGAAGAAGATGTAACTACTACAATTGCAGACATTAGATACTTCGAAAAAAGCACGATTCTCAACGATCCTGATTCTGGAGGAATCATTATTCATTCTAAAAGAGAACTATTAAATTCAGAAATAGAAACCATAGTCTGGTGCTATATCAAAAAAGAAGAAAATTGTTACAATACTGAGGAGTGTCAAATCTCAATTGTCCTCTGAAGAATTTCAAATTGACTGTGTTCCATTTCATTTTGAAACGAAACACTTCATTCAACTAAATACTTGAGTCAATATATCTCTTCCATTTCTCCTTTATTTATAAGCGTTTAACTTTTTTTCAGCTATAATTTTGGCACATGGCATTTTGTTCGCTAAACGAAATCCTAATCAATAAAAAGCTATCAATATGAAAAAGTACATCGCTTTAGGATT
>CAMLET010000563.1 GCA_946479125.1 uncultured Flavobacteriales bacterium | reverse complement strand
TACAAGTGTTCAGTCTACTGCTGGTTGTGTTGCGGCGTTGAATTCTGATGTTACTATTACAATAAATCCCGCTCCGGTAGCCGATGCAATTGCTGATATTGAGGTTTGTACTGGTCAGGCGGTGAATGTTCCAGCGTTTACTTCTGTTCCAGCAGGAGCAAGTTTTGGCTGGTCGAATAACAACATTTCTATTGGGCTAGGAGCAAATGGATTAGGTGATATTGCATCTTTCAATGGGATCAATTCAACTACAACTGATAATGTTGCAGTAATCACTTACATTCCTTCATTGGGTGGATGTTTAGGAACTGCTGAAACGTTCTCTATCATTGTTCATCCAACTCCAATTGCTAATGCGGGTGTGGACGTTTCAATTTGTGAAGATGGAACATTGCCGTTTATCGGAGCTCCGGCCTTAGCAGGAAACACATATCAATGGAATCCTCCAACTGGATTAAGTTCTTCTACAGCTGCTAATCCTCAGGTTCAGAACAATACACCAGGCACAACGAATTACGGGTTAACGGTGACATCTGCTTTCGGATGTGTGAATACGGACAATGTTCAGGTGACATTCAATGCTCTTCCAACAGTTAGCTTTAACGCTGCAGGAGAAGGTTGTTCACCATTAACAGTAACGTTCACAAATACTTCAGCGAATAGTGTTGAATGTGTATGGAATATTGAAAGTGTAGGAATTGTGGAAGATTGCAGTACATTCTCTGAAGTGTTTACAACTGCCGGAACGTATGATGTAAGCTTAACAATCACCGATGCGAATGGTTGTACTAATTCATTATCACAATTCGATATTATCAAGGTTTATCCGCAGGCTGTTGCAGCGTTTAATGTTGATGCGGTTACACAATCAATGATTAATCCGGAATTCCACTTTACGAATACGAGCTTGAATGCAACTTCGTATCAATGGAGTTTTGGTGATGGAACGAGTTCAACGGCAACAAATCCAACGCATGTTTATCCGTTTGAGGAAAATGCATATACGGTTCAGTTGATTGCGAATAATGAATACAACTGTCCGGATATTGTGCATTTGACGGTGGGTGTAACGCCAGATATTATCATCTACGTTCCAAATACCTTTACGCCAGACGGAGATGAACACAACAACACGTTCTTCCCGGTTCTGTCTTCAGGATTTGACAAATTCAATTTCACCATGTACGTTTTTGACAGATGGGGTGAAATTATTTTCGAAACACACGACCCTGATTTTGGATGGGACGGAACGTACCACGGACAACTTTCAATGGACGGGGTTTACGTTTGGAAAATTGTGGTGAAGGAGAAAAACAAAGATAAATTCTATGAATATGTGGGGCATGTTAGTTTGCTTCGATAAACGCTAGGAGAAAACTTGATATAATTACGCAAAGCAAGAAGAGCGCAAAGGATGTATGTCTTTGCGCTCTTCTTGCTTTGCGGTTAATTATTTGCTTCTATTTCTTATTTAGAATAAGCTCAATTGCTCTTCGGGCAAAAGTTTGAATCCCATTCGGTGATATTTACAAGGCCCATGTTCTCGAATGGCATCTCGGTGTTTTACAGTGGGATAACCTTTATTCACGTTCCAGCCATATATTGGAAATTCATCATGCAGATTTTTCATGAATTCATCACGATACGTTTTTGCGAGAATCGAAGCCGCTGCAATGGATAAAAATCGACCATCACCTTTGATCATGGCGATGGAAGGAATTTTTGGGTCGAGTAAGGTTTTATTTCCGTCAACAAGAATTAATTCCGGAGTTGGAGTTAAAGAATGAGCAGCTCGTGCCATTCCGGTTAAACTTGCTTTCAAGATATTCAGTTTTAAAATCTCAGCTTCATCTAAAAACTGAACATTGTATGAAATTGCTTCTGATTCTATGATGATTCTTAGCTCATCCCGCTGCGATTCACTTAATTGTTTAGAGTCGTTAAGTAATTCACATTCAAAGCTTCTGGGTAAGATTACAGAAGCACAAACAACAGGTCCGGCAAGGCATCCACGACCAGCTTCATCACACCCGGCTTCCAATTTTTTTTCATCAAAATAGTTCAGCAAACCCATTCTATAAATTTTTGGTAAAATTATTGTATATTGCAATTGCAAAACAACCCACTGGAGACTTTTTACGTCTTTAGAACAAAATTATGAAACCATGAAAAAATTAATTGTTTTAACCTTAGTTAGCTTAGCATCAGTTTTCAGTTATGGACAGAAAGTAGCTACAGCAACTCCAGAAGCATTGCAAAAGGCTAAAACATCTGGTGTGATTGTATTTGGAGTTCCATCTGATATTACCGCTGCTGAGGTTGATGGAGTTAAGAACTACTACAAACAGTACTTTACAACTACATTAGATGAAAAGAAGCACGAAATTACGTTGACGCTTATCAAGAACGATGAGATGAGTAAGCAAGTTGTTAATCGTCTAATGGTATCGTTGGATATCAGAGATTACAAAGTTGGAACAGACGAGTTGTCTTTTGAAGATGTATTTGAGAAATTCTTGAA
>CAMLET010000562.1 GCA_946479125.1 uncultured Flavobacteriales bacterium | reverse complement strand
GTTAACAGGACTTGGTTTTCCTTTTTCTACACCAATATGCAACAAAACTCCATCGTAAAACGATTCGAATTCCATTGTTGCCTTGTCAGTTTCAATTTCTGCAAGTAGCTCACCGTTTTTAACGGAATCACCAACTTTCTTATGCCATTCAGCCACAACACCTTCAGTCATGGTGTCACTCAGTTTGGGCATGTAAATTACTTCTGCCATAGATCTTTATCTTGGGAATTTAGTATTCAATAATGTAAGGATAGTTCGGCTCCTGGTAGATGTCTTCATAAAGCTCATCAGCATCAGGATAAGGAGAATTCTCTGCGAAAGTCACACTTTCCTCAACCTCATTCTTCACCCAGGCATCAATTTCACCAATCTCTTTGTCAGACAACCATTTGTTTGATTTAATCATTTTCAAACAGTGCTCAATCGGATCTTGTTCCATCCACTCAGCTACCTCCTCTTTCGTACGGTATTTTTGCGGATCAGACATTGAGTGTCCTTTGTATCTGTAAGTACGAATATCCAACAACGTTGGTCCGTCACCACGACGAGCACGTGCACAAGCTTCTTCAATTGCTTCATGAACAGCTTCAGGAGACATTCCGTTTACTGATTTAGAAGGCATTTCGTAAGAATCACCAATTTTAGAAAGATCTGTTACGTTAGTTGTACGTTCAACAGAAGTTCCCATTGCGTAATTGTTGTTTTCAATAATGTAGATCACTGGTAATTTCCAGTTCATTGCCATATTGAATGTTTCGTGCAAAGCTCCCTGACGAACAGCTCCATCACCCATTGAAACAAAAACTACATTATCTGTTCCTTTATATTTTTCTGCGAATGCAACACCTGTTCCCATTGGAATTTGAGCTCCAACAATTCCGTGTCCACCCATAAAATTTTTCTCTTTGTCGAAGAAGTGCATTGAACCTCCTTTTCCTTTCGAACAACCTGTTTTTCTACCGTATAATTCAGCCATCAATACACGTACATCAGTGCCCAATCCAATTGGGTGAGCGTGATCACGGTAAGCCGTCATGTGAGAATCTGTAGGTCTAGATCCACTTACAGTTCCAGCAACAATTGCTTCTTGTCCTATATATAAGTGACAAAAACCTCCAAATTTTTGCTGAATGTACAATTGTCCCGCTTTTTCTTCGAAACGACGCATCAATAGCATATCCTTATACCATTTGATATACGTTTCTTTCGAAAATTTAGTAGCACTTTTCGCGGTACTTTTATTGGTTGTTTTAGTCGGTTTTACTGCTGCTTTAGTAGCCATGCGACATTATTTAGTATGTTCGAAATGCAAATATAGCAAGACAAATTACAAATGACCAATTACTAATTGTGAATTACTGATTACAAATGAATAATTACGAATTTTATCGTTCCCAGTTAAATTCTTAGCTAAACATATTAGTCATTCGTAATTTGTAATTAGTAATTATCTTGCAGCATGAAGATCGGTTTACTTTCAGACACCCACAGCTTCTTCCCTGCTGAAATCTACAAGCACTTTGCTGAAGTAGACGAAATCTGGCACGCCGGAGACATTGGAAACACTGAAGTATTGGATGAATTAAAGAAGTTCAAACCTGTTCGTGCGGTTTACGGAAATATCGACGGAAACGAATTGAGAGCTGAATTGAAGGAAATAGAAATCTTTGAAGTTGAAAAATGTAAAGTGATGATCGCTCACATTGCAGGAAAACCAGGAAGATATCAACGAAGCAGCGATCAACTAATTCGCATGCATCAACCAAACCTTTTCATTTGCGGGCATTCACACGTTCTGCTTGTTCAGATGGACAAAAGCCTAAACTGTTTATGGATGAATCCGGGAGCAGCTGGCTTTCATGGGTTCCATAAAGTTCGTACGCTTTTAAGATTTGAGATCAACTCTGGTAAAATCGAAAAATTAGAGGTTATAGAGTTAGGAAATCGTTCTCAAGTAAATTCAGACTACAATTAAACGAGTAATTTCACGTTATGGATTTCATGCTAAAGAATTTATTTTTTGCTTCTACCTTATTATTAAGTACTATTTCTGTCGCGCAAACTGGCGGAACAGCAACGTACCAGGTATTGAATTCATTTTACTCTGCACGTCAGCTTGGAATGTCGGGCAACATTATTAATAGCAGAGACAATGATGTTAATCTTTCATTCAGTAATCCTGCAGCATTAAACCTTAAAATGAGCAATCGTGGCTCTCTAAGCGAGAACATTAGAGCAGGCGGAATCAATGCCGGATCTTTAGCTTACGCAAGAACATTCGGAAAAACAATTGGTGCAGCACATTTCAGATACATTTCTTACGGATCAATGAAACGAACTGATCTTGCAGGAAATGATCTTGGAAATTTCAACACTGGAGATTACGTATTGGGAGCAAGCGCATCTAGGTTAATCAATGAACGAATGTCGGTTGGTGCAACCCTGAATTTCATTTATTCGCAATTAGACAGTTACTATTCTTTCGGGAATTCAATTGACATTGGCGGACAATATTTTAATGAGGA
>CAMLET010000561.1 GCA_946479125.1 uncultured Flavobacteriales bacterium | reverse complement strand
AAAGTGAATGTTTCAGGGGCTTTGAATGTGGAACTTTCCCAGGGAAAAGCATGCAGTGTGCAGGTAGAACCCGAAAGCGCGAAAGATTTGGTGGTTGTAGAAATTCAGAATGGAACACTTTACCTGAAAAACGCTCCCAACAAGAAGGAACGTAAAGAAAAGATCGTAGTGAAGGTTTGTGTAGAAGATCTGAAAGAACTGCACATGAGTGGAGCTACCAGCATATTGAGTGTCAATCAATTGGGACTGGATGGTTTGACATTGGAAGCAGACGGAGCTAGTAATGTGAATTTGAGTTTGAAAGCAGGCAAATTGACCGGAGACTTTTCGGGAGCCAGCAACGTAGAAATTGCAGGGACTTGCGAAACTTTAAAACTGGATGTTTCCGGAGCTTCGAATGCAAAGCTGTCTGATTTCAATGTGAAGAAAGCAAACGTAGACAACAGTGGTGCGGCTCAGGTAGATCTTTTAATATCCGAAGAACTCAATGCAGATGGTTCGGGAGCAAGCACTATTTATTACAAAGTTGCTTCCGGTTCAAAATCGATTCGCGTAGATGCCAGTACAACGGGAAGCGCAGTAATCAAAGACAAGAAATAAAATTAAAAGTTAAAATTGAGGAGTAAAAAAGTCCTGTTTTACACCTTTTACCTTTTCACTTTTACCTTATAAAGAAGCTGTAACAAGGCAAGTTAGTTAGATAACCTAAGTAGAGTAAAGAAAGAGACAAAACGTTGTTTCGAAAAAAGCCCCTGAAAGGAGATCAGGGGCTTTTTTATTTCATATCGTTGTCTAGTCCTGAAATAGCGATACACAAAAAGATCGTTATGAAAAAGGAAAGAAGTTTCGTTTATGATAAACGAACACAAAAGGACTATTCGATGTCTTTTAAACTCCAAGTGGTTCAAGAGATTGAACGTGGAGAATTGTCAACCACAGGTGCTCAGCGAAAGTATGCTATTCAAGCTCGTTCAACGATAGTGAATTGGTTAAGAAAATATGGTAACTTCGATTGGGAACATCAAACACCATCGAATATGCCAAAGAGCCAGGAACAAAAGTTAATGGAGCTTGAACAGCGGGTTAAGTTGTTAGAGAAACAGAAAGCCCTTCTGGAGAAGCAAGCTGAACAAGCGGACAAAAAAGCGATCATTTTTGATATGATGATTGATTTAGCTGAGAAAGAATATAATATCCCTATCCGAAAAAACTCCTTGCCCGAACAATCGACTTCTACAAAGAAAAACACAAAGAAAGCCTAATGGCTACCTGTGGATTGCTCGGGATAAGTAGACAGGTTTATTACAGGAGTATACGCTCAACCAATCGACGAAAAGCTACGGCTGTTCAGGTTGTTGATCTGGTAAAAAGTATCCGTTTAAAAATGCCCAGGCTTGGCGCCAGAAAACTCTATTATCTTTTACAGGATGATCTAAGAGTTCTTGGTGTTGGGAGAGATTTACTTTTTCGTATTCTCAAAGCGAACCATTTATTGATCGTTCCCAAAAGACAATATCATATTACAACAAACTCTCATCATCGTTTTAGAAAGCACAAAAATCTCATAGCAGATGTTGTTCCTAGCAAACCAGAACAAATCTGGGTCTCGGATATTACTTATGTTGGAAACAGAACCAATCCCATGTATCTGGCTTTGGTAACCGATGCTTATTCGAAACGGATTATGGGATATGATGTATCTGACAGTTTGGATGTCAAAGGCTCAATCAGAGCACTCAAAATGGCTATCAAAACCAGATGTTACAAGCCAAATGTGCTGGTGCATCATTCCGATAGAGGACTTCAATATTGCAGCAATCAATACCAGGCTGTGCTTAAGAAAGGTAGACTGGAATGTAGTATGACGGAATCTTATGACCCTTATGCCAACGCTGTCGCAGAAAGAATCAATGGAATCTTAAAAGCAGAGTTCATTGGATATAACACTTCTCATAAACTACCCGTTATGCAACAACTGGTGAGCGATAGTGTCAAAATTTACAATACTTGCAGACCGCATTATTCTTGTTTTATGAAAACTCCAGAACAGATGCATCAGCAAAATGAAATCAAAATAAGAACCTATAAAAACAAATACACCAGCAAACACGTGTTTGCTGGTGTATAATTATTAGTTATTTTAGTCTAAAACCTGTATCGGTTATTTAGGACTAGTCATAAAACTGTTTATTACATCTTGATAAATGATTCCGAGTATTTCTCTCCGTCTTTCGTTTGAATGACTAAGAAATAACGGCCGCTTGCCAAACCGTTTAATGAGATCTTGGCATCTTTTTTCTCCGTGCTCAATACACGTTCACCCAATTGAGTATAGATCTGGATGCTTGAAGCATCTAACAAATCGAAGTTTTCAATCATTAAATAATCCGTCGTAGGATTTGGATACAAAGCGATTTTCTTTCCGTCAACTTCCAATAAGCTTAAAGGATGAGAGCCTTCTACAACTGTAAGTGGCTGATTAATTGAAGGATTGTTTACCTGATCAATGTGTCCTGAAGGCCATTTGATCATAAT
>CAMLET010000560.1 GCA_946479125.1 uncultured Flavobacteriales bacterium | reverse complement strand
ACTTCGTTCTTACTTACGGAAATGAAAGAAGCAATGGAACGAAACGAGCAGATCATTCTGTTTCAAAACCGACGCGGATATACGCCAATCTGGAGTTGTGAAGTCTGTTCGTTCAGTCCAAATTGTAAAAATTGTGATACTACATTGAATTATCACAAGCACCATAACGTATTGAAATGTCACTATTGTAGTTACCAGATTCCGCCAATTGGAACTTGTCCGCAATGTGGTAGCAACAAACTCAAAATGCTTGGTTTCGGTACAGAAAAAATTGAAGATGATCTTTCTTTACTTTTTCCGAAAGCTCGTATTTCCAGAATGGATTTCGATACTACCAGAAACAAAAACAGTCATCAGGAAATCATCAGCGACTTTGAGAATCGAAATATTGACATTCTGATAGGTACGCAAATGGTTGCCAAAGGATTGGATTTTGATCACGTTGGATTGGTTGGAATACTTGATGCTGACCTCCTACTTCACAAAGTAGATTTCAGGGCATTTGAGCGTAGTTTTCAGTTAATGACACAAGTTGCAGGTCGTGCAGGAAGAAGAGAAAAACGCGGCCGTGTAATCATTCAAACTTCATCACCTCATCATTGGGTGATTCAAAAAACGGTAGAACATAATTTTGAAGAATTCGCTGCGAATGAGTTGGTTGAAAGACGAAATTATCATTATCCTCCATTCTACAAACTGATTCGTTTCACTATAAAACATAAGGATGCGAATCTGGTTAGTGATGCTGCCGAAAAATATGCCAAACTATTACGCGAATCGTTTCATGAACGGGTAATTGGACCGGAATTCCCGATAATCGCACGCATTCAAAATTTCTACATCAAAGAAATCTTGTTGAAAGTGGAAAACACAGCCCCTTTAAAACAAGTAAAGGAACGCATTGCGGAATTAACGGATCAATTCTACAGCGTTCCTACTTACAAACCAGTTCGATTAATTATCGACGTGGATCCCGCTTAACCTAGGTATGTTTTGAGCATCCGGCTGCGGGACGTATGTTTTAATCTACGAATGGCTTTTTCTTTGATCTGACGAACACGTTCGCGCGTTAAATCAAACAAATCTCCAATTTCTTCAAGCGTCAAAGGATGTTTACCATTTAAACCGTAGTATAAACGCACTACATCACTTTCTCTACTTGTCAATGAACTCAATGAACGTTCAATGTCTTTTCTCAATGACTCTTTGTTCAATTCCTCCTCTGGCGAAGGAAGCGCATCATTCGGAAGTACATCGTACATACTCGAAGAGCTTTCTTCTCCTTCTAAAAGCGGAGCATCCATTGAAATGTGTCGACTCGAATTTGACATTGATTGACGAACATCCTCAATTGAACATTCCAGAAACTCTGCAAGTTCATGAACTGATGGCGGACGCTCATACAATTGTTCTAATTCACTATACGCTCTATTGATCTTATTGATCGTACCAATCTTATTCAACGGTAAGCGAACAATACGAGCTTGTTCTGCCAGCGCCTGTAAAATTGATTGACGAATCCACCAAACGGCGTACGAAATGAATTTGAAACCTCTTGTTTCATCAAATCGTTCTGCGGCTTTAATTAACCCGACGTTTCCTTCATTTATCAAATCCGGCAAGGACAAACCCTGGTTTTGATATTGTTTAGAAACGGAAACAACGAAACGAAGGTTGGCTTTTGTTAAGCGTTCTAACGCTGCCTTATCCCCTGTTTTAATGCGACGAGCTAACTCCACCTCCTCATCTGCAGTAATCAAATCTACGCGACCAATTTCCTGCAAGTACTTGTCTAACGAAGCCGTTTCCCTATTGGTAACCTGCTTTACTATCTTTAACTGTCTCATGTTGTGATTGTTGGTTCTATTAAATGTAACATTTATATAATGACATTAATCGCAAAAAGTTGTAAATATTACAAGGTCAATGAACATTTAACAGTTTTTGTCAGCTGAAAAGGAAGTGTTGATGAACATTTCGAAGAAGACTTGAGCCAAAAGAGGAAAGACGAAAGAGGAATAGAATAAAAAATCTGTAAGTCATCCATAGAAATGTGTAAACAGTCTTCTCAAAATAATCGCTTACGCTTTTCTCTTTTGGCCTTCCTCCTTTGGCTTTTACTACGTACCTTTGCACCCGTTTGTCATCAAAAGCATCACAAAAATTCGGTTATGAAAGTTTTAATGGTTTGTTTGGGTAATATTTGTCGCTCTCCAATGGCAGATGGCTGGCTTCGTCATTACGCTCAGGAACACAATCTTGACATTACTGTAGATTCAGCTGGAACAGCGAATTATCATGTAGGTTCAAAACCCGATCATAGAATGCGAAAGTGGTCAATGGAAGCTGGAGTTTCAATCAATGAATTACGCGCCCGACAATTCAGCGCTCAGGATTTTGATGAATTCGATATCATTTTCGCAATGGATCAGTCAAACAAACGAAATATCTTGTCGTTGGCAAGAAATGCTGAGGATGAAAAGAAAGTTCGATTGTTTCTGAATGAACTTCACCCAAACGAAGACATGGAAGTTCC
>CAMLET010000559.1 GCA_946479125.1 uncultured Flavobacteriales bacterium | reverse complement strand
TTGACAGATGCTCCAACGGAAGATGTGAAACCAGCAGGATTTCTTTTTACCGGAGAAGTTTACCGTGGATTGGATTTCGCTTCACTTTCTGAGAAGGAAATGAAGAACGCTCAGGACCAACTTCGAATTCTTTCGGGAATGTATGGTTTACTGAAACCTTTCGATTTGATGTATCCGTATCGATTGGAAATGGGGACAAAATGGGCAGTGACTCCAAAGCAAAAGAATTTATATGCTTTTTGGGGAGATAAGCTAACGAAGTCATTAATTGCGGAATCGGAAAAAGACGAAGTATTTGTGAATTTAGCAAGCTCAGAATATTTCAAAGCTGTTCAGTGGGACAAACTCAATCGTACTCATGTTACTCCTGTTTTCAAAGAATTTAAAGGTGGAGAGTATAAGATTGTAATGACCTATGCAAAGCATGCCCGTGGAAGTATGACGCGTTTTATTCTTCAGAATAACTGTAAAACTATCGACGATCTGAAATTGTTTAATGTCGACGGATATTCATTCGACGTAAAACAAAGCACAGAGAACGAGTTGGTATTCGTTAGATAGAATTTAACTTCATTTCAAAATCGGAGATAAGATTTAGTCTTATGTCTTTAGTCTTTCGTCTCCAGTCCTTATATTAGTAAAATGTTCGGTTCAGTAATGAAGTCTTTACACGGAGGTGTTTTCTTTCTCCGTAATAAACTTACACAGCGACAATTTCTTTTGCTCTCCAGTGTAATTGTGGGACTTTCTTCGGCCTTAGCGGTTATTGCGTTGAAGACCTTCGCACATTCTGTTTTGCTCTTCATGCGTTACATTAACGAGAAAGTAGGTTTTACTTATCTCGATTTTTGTCTTCCGATAATTGGTATTGTTGTTACCGTTTGGATAACGAGAAAATTACTTCGAAACCGTTTGGAAAAAGGAACCTGGCGAATTATTTATGCTATCAATAAGCAGTCGAGTATAATGCCACGCATGCAGATGTATGCACAAATTCTTACTTCTTCGGTAACGGTTGGACTTGGTGGTTCAGCTGGATTAGAAAGTCCGGTAACGATTACCGGAGCTGCGTTTGGCTCCAATTTCGCGCGTACCTATATGCTGAACGTCAAGGAAAGAACCCTGTTACTAGCTTGTGGTGTTGCGGCAGGAATTGCAGCTGCTTTTAATGCTCCAATTGCAGGCGTTTTGTTTACCATGGAAGTATTGCTGGCCGATATGGGAATCACAGCTTTTATTCCTTTAATGCTTGCCGCTGCTTCAGGTGCTTTACTTTCGGGCGCTATTCTGAATGAAAGTATTTTGCTCTCGTTTAGGTCGATGGTGAGTTTTGAAATGAGTAATGTTCCTTTTTACATTCTTCTTGGAGTGATTACTGGTTTTATTGCCGTTTATCATTCGCGAATGTTCAATAGAATAGAGCATTGGTTCGAAAAACTGGAATGGGGAGTTTATCAAAAAGCACTTTTCGGGGCTTTGGTTTTGGCAACCTTGATTTTAATTTTTCCACCGCTTTTTGGTGAAGGTTATGATGGAATTCGCAATCTGACTCCCGAAAAGATGGGAAACATTGGAGAGGGCTTTCTCTTTCGAAGTATAACAGACAAGTGGATTCTACTTCTTATTCTTGCTGTAGTTGCTTTTGTTAAAGCAATTGCAACCGGACTAACATTAGGAGCAGGTGGAAACGGAGGGAATTTCGCTCCATCGTTATTCGTTGGAAGTTACACCGGTTTTGCGTTTGCAACCGGGCTCAATTTATCCGGAATCGCAAATGCACTTCCAATCACCAATTTTACCTTGGTTGGAATGGCGGGAATGCTTAGCGGACTATTTCACGCACCTTTAACAGCCATGTTCCTTATTGCTGAAATTACGGGTGGTTATGGTTTGATGATTCCATTGATGATCGTGAGCTCAATCAGTTTTGCCATTTCGAAACGGTATTTGGTGCATTCAATGGATACAGCGAAATTGGCGAAAGAAGGACATGTTGTCCGTGCGGATAAAGATCGTCATGTACTTTCTTCCATTGATGCAAAAGATCTACTGGAAGAAATTGTGGTAGTGTTGAATCCGTTCAATACCATTTCTGATTTGATTCAGCTCGTTCAAAACTCTAATCAGGCGCTGTTTCCTGTGGTTTCCGAAAGCGGAACGTTGGTAGGAATGATTTACCTGGAAGATTTACCGGAATTACTGCCTATCTATACCAAAGACCCAAGTCGAACATTGGATCAGGTGATGTCACCCGTTCGTTTTGCAATTCTTGCTGGTTCAACTACCGAACACGCCATGGATTTGTTTGAACGCTCAAAATTGAATTTCCTTCCTGTCATGGAAAACGATGAAGTGATTGGGTACTATTCTAAAGCGCGACTTTTGGAGGCTTATAGAAGAAAGATAATGGATAATATAGTTGAGTAATATGTCGATGAAAATAGAACAACTTTTAGCATTTATCTCCATGTTTGATGAAGTGGAAGAATCTCCACATTTCGAAAAAAGATCATTTCGCGTAAAGAAAAAGATCTTTTTGACTATTGATGAA
>CAMLET010000558.1 GCA_946479125.1 uncultured Flavobacteriales bacterium | reverse complement strand
ATTGAAGTAGTGATCTACAACTTTAGACAGTTAATCGGATAATGGAACAAGAACTCTTTGTAAACAACAACGGAACTATCATTAGTTCAACCGGACCTTCAATTCATGCAGGAAATAGAGGATACACTTACGGCGATGGCTTGTTCGAAAGTATTCGTGTGATGAACGGAAAAGCGCTGAATGTTGCCAATCATTACCAGCGTTTGGTGGAAGGTGGGCATGCGCTAAAAATGCGTTTTCCTTCTTTTTATAACGTTGAATTCTTTGAAAAGCAAATTGCAGAACTTGTTGAGTTGTGTAAGATCACTGAAGGTGCACGAATTCGTTTATCGATTGACCGTTTAGGTGGCGGGACTTATTTGCCGGATGCCAACGAAACTTCTTATTTCATTGAGTGTTATCCAATTGAAAACAATCTTTTTGGACTGAATGCAAAAGGTTTGGAAGTTGATTTGTATCAGGATATAAAAAAAACAAATACACCTCTATCGAATTATAAAACCAAAAACGGAATCATTTACGTTTTGGCCGCAATTTCTGCAAAAGAGAAAGGTTTAGACGATATGTTGTTGACAAACGACAAAGGTCAAATTCTTGAAAGTTCGCACAGTAATTTGTTTGTTGTCAGTAATGGAGTATTATACACTCCAAGTTTAGCTGACGGTTGTTTGGCAGGAACCATGCGTATGCAGGTTATCAATTTGGCATTGAAGCACAATCTGAAAGTGTATGAATGTCCGATTTTACCATCCAATTTATTGGTTGCAGATGAATTGTTCTTAACCAATGCTGTTCGTGGAATTACATGGATTGGAGGATACAGAACCAAACGTTATTTCAATACAACAGCACGGAAAATTGTGACTTTCCTGAATGAGGAGTGGGAGAATTATTGAGGCCAGCTTTAAAGACGTTTTAACTTTATAATCAATCTGTTGCCTTGATGGTAGCAGGTGAAATAGCGTATATTCCGTTTACCAATCCACAATTACAACATTAGTAGTAAAGACTTCATGATGCGGAAATTTTGTTTCTTCCTTTTTATTTGCTTTGCTTGCTATTTCAAGTTGAGCGCTCAGGGCTATTATTTTACCGCTGAGGAAGGAGCAAGATTCAATTCGTTGTATCAAAAATCCGTTCTGTTTTACAATGGAAATCGACCATTTCAGGAAAATGGTTTGTGGGGAATTAAAACGGAAAAAGGTGAGATAGTTGTCACAGCAAAATATGATTCAATATTGAACGGTGGCTTTAATCATTGCATTGTCGTTGATAAAACAGGATATAACGTATTAGATTCAATTGGTAGATCTTGTTTTAAGAAGAGTGAAACTAGAATAAGCCTTTACGGTAATTATTTGACCGTATCAAAGCCAAATACAAATTATTCTTACTTAGTTCACCGCAGGGGATTGGTCCCAATGCATTCGAGTGATATTGATCTAGTATCGTTTCCAATTGTGGTAAGTGAGAAACCAAAGCCAATTGATCCAACTATAGAACGTATTGTCTTCCAGTACTACCAACTCGGTAAAACGTTGGATTCCATGTATGTATACCAAAAAGGGAACGAGTATACAAGGCGCGTTTTGTTTTTACACAATGGACAAACGAAAACAATTCCTGCAAACGCCTTTGGGGGTATGTTAGGGGACGATTACATGAAGTTGTATATGCCTGGTGAAAACCCTTCAAAGATTGTTGATATTAGAACAGGAGACACCGTGCTTCAAGGTCAGTTTAGCGCTGATTTGTTTAAATACAATGGTTCCGAATACATAATGGTCGGCAAACTCAACATTGACAGCACATTCTTTTACAATTTTGATGGAACGCTTGTTACTGCTATAGACAAACGGCTTGTTGATGACGAAGGACTGTTGATACAAAATGTTCCAATACCAAAAAGCAAACTATCAAACTACAATATATATGCTTTTCCTAATTTCGATACTTTGGAATCAGGACTCAGATCAATTGACAGAAAAGAAGCCTATCATCTCTTTGCCAATTATGAGAAAAAGCACTATGTTCTTTATAATTACGGCAATAAAATAGCAACCTTCTCAATCGTAAAGAACGAGAAAATAGAAATGGGTTTGTTCTACATGGATGCTGAAGGTTCATTTATTCAGATCATGTTTTTTAATGAGAAACATGGGACATCGAAGAGAATACTATTTAGGAAGGATGGAAAAGTCCTATTGGAGACGCCATACGATGATAAGGAAAAGCATTTTGGTTGGCGCTCTGATTATCAGCAATTGTATTATGTTTATGATGAACAGCCGATCTCGATTTATAGACTAAATGACGATCAATTCCAACTACTTCCGGCTGGATATACTTTTGAAAATCAAATTAGTGAAGATGCATTTGAAATAGTTTCGAATGGAAAGATATTTATTCAGAATCTTGCTGGAGAAAAATTGTACTTCCCTAACGGTTTCGACAGGATTGAAAAGTTGAAATTCATGCCAAACCCATTTTACAAGATCTCGTGGGATGAATCTTCTCAGGTTTACAATCACTTAATGGAACCTGTATTGGGAGCTG
>CAMLET010000557.1 GCA_946479125.1 uncultured Flavobacteriales bacterium | reverse complement strand
ATCAGTATGCAAATGCATTTACATCTCCAAGTGGTCCTTCATGTATTCAAATAACGAATCAGGTGTTTAACTCCCAGTTGATGACAGCAACACCTAATGTGAACATTTGCTATAATGGATCCAGCTCTTCGGGATTGTTTTTTGGAAGCGCGACTGTTTCCTTAAATTGTACGTCTTGTTCAGTTGTACTACCAGTTGAAAACATTGATCTTGCGGGTACATGTACCAACTCAATCCTACAATTGAACTGGCAAGTTGAATCGGAAGAGAACTGTGTGAAATATGATGTGCAGACATCGGAAGACGGAACTGTATTTCAGACCATTCGTGAAGTTACATGTTCAGGAACATCAACCACTCCGCTCAATTACTCATGTGCGATAGAAATCGATCCAATCGGAGAATATTATGTTCGTGTAAAACGAGCTGACAATAATGGAAATGAGGATTATTCATCAACATTGACGCTAAACTGTCTGAAAGGGACAACTATTGATATTTTCCCAACTTACGTCATAGGAACTCAAATCACCGTAAAAGCTGATGACAGAATTGTTGCTATTAACATGTATTCCATGGATGGACGAATTGTGAAACGTTTTGATATAGAGCCAAATCAGAAAATTATTGTTCTTGATATTGGAATTGAAACAGCCCTTGGCCAGTACTTATTAACGGTTGAAACACCAGCAACACGAGTTGATAAGCTAATTCATGTAGCCCACTAAAACTGTTCATTCAACAATATAAATCTTCAATTTAAGGGAGGAAACAGGATTTCAAACAATCTGTTTTCTCCCTTTTACAATTAAATGAGCGTTCTTTCGTTCAAACAATTGACTGGTTCGATGCCATTTGGTTGTATTTATTTAACGATTGGATGTGTCGATTTTCAAAAAAGAACACGAACTTAGTCGTCTGAAATTTCGAAATACATGATAAACCTAAAACCGGTTCATTTTCTTTTACTTACCGTATTGTGTTTTAGTCCGTTTGTACAAGCACAAACCAATGGAAAAACGATTGATAAAATTGTAGCACAGGTTGGAGACAACATTGTTCTATACTCTGAGCTTCAAGGTCAAAAAAGAGCAATTACTGATAATGGTGGTGAAATTACTGCTAACACAGAGTGTGAATTGATCGAACAAATGCTTTACCAGTTTTTGCTTGTGAATCAGGCTGAATTGGATAGTGTGATGATTTCTGATGAGCAGATTGATGCTGAAACAGAAAATAGAATTCGTTCTATTGAAGCAAAAATGAAGGGTCAATACGACGAAAAAGGAAATCCAATTTCGTTCGAATCTTACTACGGAAAATCAAAGAATGCGGTTAAACAGGAGTTTCGTGAGGCTATTGGAAAACGATTGAAAGGTCAGGAAGTTGAACGCGGAATTACAGGTCCAATTTCAGTTTCACCACGTGAAGTGGAAATTTTCTTTAATTCGATTCCAAAAGATAGTTTACCATACATCAACTCTCAACTGGCTTTTCAGCAAATTGCCGTATTCCCTCAAATCACAAGAGATGATAAGGAAAAGCGTAAAAAAGAACTGGAAGATCTTAGAACAAGAATCATCAACAAGAAAATAGGATTTGAGGCAGCCGCAAGACAATTTTCTGAAGATCCGGGAAGTGCGCCATTAGGTGGACGAATTGAAGCAACAATGGGACAAATGGTTCCTGCTTTTGAGCAAACAGCTTTAAAGTTAAAACCGGGTGAAATTAGTCAGGTGTTCCAAACCGAATTTGGATGGCACATTATGCAAATGGTTGAATTGCTTGGAGACGATTATATTGTAAATCACATTTTATTTGTTGTTCATCCTAGTATTGAAAGTCAAAACGAAGCGGCAACTGAAATCGAAAACTGTTACAGAGCCCTTCTTGCGAACGAACTAACGTGGGAACAAGCTGTCTTAAAATATTCCAACGACAGAAACAAGGAGAACATGGGGTACATCATGAATCCATACACTGGTGAGTTAAAATGGAGCATTGAAAACATCAACATGGTAGATCCACAAATGTTCTTGTTAACGGATGTATTGGAGAAAAATCAGGTTTCAGCACCAGTTATCTTCCAGGATTTCATGGAGAGAACTCAAGGTTTCCGTATTGTTCGATTAAACGATCGTACACAACCGCATATTGCTAACCTAACTGACGATTATGATTTATTTCGTTCGTTAGCAGAGGAAAAAAAGAAAAACGATGCTATTTTAGCATGGATCAATGCGAGAATCAATACGGTATATATTCGAATTGATGCAGATTACAACTCTTGCGTTTTTCAATCAGACTGGACACATAAGAATCAGGGAAGCAAATAACCGAAAGGTTGAGCTTCATGATGACTAACACGAATTAAACTATTATGTCGGACGTAGAAACTTTAAAGCAACTTGTTAACGACTACAAGCGCCTAAAACAAGAAATTCATCAAGTAATTGTTGGACAAGATGAAGTGGTAGATCAGGTTTTGATTTCCATTTTTTCTAGAGGTCACTGTTTACTTGTTGGTGTTCCCGGATTAGCGAAAACCTTATTGGTAA
>CAMLET010000556.1 GCA_946479125.1 uncultured Flavobacteriales bacterium | reverse complement strand
GCATCATCTCTACGTGGACGGTCGCTTCTTTCACCTCTTTCCGGACGATCACCTCTTTCGAAGCGGTCTTTACGGTCGAAACGATCTTCACGATCTCCTCTTTCACGACGCTCACCACGTTCTCCTTTCGAAGTAGCAAGGTTCAAATCACCAGCTCTATCGTAGTACTCAATGAAACGGTTGAATTCAGCAGAAACGAATTTCTTGATGATTTCTTCTTTTGTCATTTCAGCGAAATCAGTCATCATTCCTTCCAGGAAAGGCTCGATGTCTTTTTCTTTCACTTCTGTATCTTTCACTTTTGCGATCAATTTATTCAACTGAATTCCGCAAATTTCTTGTGCTGAAGGAATCAAAGCAGCTGTAAACGTAGTACGAATCTGCTTCTCGATAGCTTTAATCTTGTAATTCTCACGAGCGTTAATCAATACCAATGATTTCCCTTGTTTACCAGCACGAGCTGTACGACCTGAACGGTGCGTATAGTTCTCGATATCATCAGGAAGATTGTAATTGATAACGTGTGTAATGTTGTCAACGTCAATTCCACGAGCAGCAACGTCTGTTGCAACTAACAATTGGATTGAACGCTCACGGAAACGATCCATAACACGATCACGCATTGCCTGAGACAAGTCTCCGTGCAACGGTTCAGCGCTATATCCGTCTTTTGCCAATTTCTCAGCAACGGTAGCCGTTTCATTACGCGTACGACAGAAAACCAATCCAAAAATTTCCGGACTAGCATCGATCAAACGTTTCAATGCATCATAACGATCGCGCTCTTTTACAGAGTAGTAAACGTGCTCGATGTTTTCGTTACTTTGATTTTTATGTCCCATGGCAACTTCCAAAGGATCATTCATATAATTCTTCGCAATAGCCGCAACTTCTTTTGGCATTGTAGCAGAAAACAACCAAACATTTTTGGTTTCAGGAGTAACATTCAAAATAGCATCGATGTCTTCTTTGAAGCCCATGTTCAGCATTTCGTCTGCTTCGTCAAGCACAACCGTTTCAACAGTTTGAAGGTTGATTGCTTTACGATTGATCAAATCGACCAAACGACCCGGAGTTGCTACAACGATAGTTGCACCACGCTTAATATCACTCATCTGACGACGAATATCAGTTCCACCGTAAACGGCTACAACTTTAATTTGAGGATCAAACTGAGCAAATGCTTCTAAGTCTTTTGAGATTTGCAAACACAATTCACGCGTTGGAGCGATGACTAAACCTTGTGTTTGAGTTGGACGGTCGGTAACTTTGTGTACCAGTGGTAGGCCGAATGCGGCTGTTTTACCTGTCCCTGTTTGAGCGAGTCCGACAAAATCGCTTTCTAATTGTAACAAGTGCGGAATGGCACTTTGTTGGATCGGAGTTGGTTCTGCAAAACCCAGTGCTTCTATCGACTGCAGAACCTCAACTCGTAACCCGAGTTCTTTAAAGGTCATAAAATAAATCTAAAATTTGGCGCAAAGGTACACCCTTTTTTTTGATGTTTGTTAATAAAGTTGCAAGTAATTGTTAATTAATGCGTTCGGGGAGGAATCTGATGGTGAAATAATGTAAGGGCGAAACATTTTTCGCCCCTACATTTTATTACATTTAAACCATGAAAATGATTATCACATTCCTACCTGTTTTATTAACAATCGTATTAGTTTCCTGCTCCGAAGGCAAATACGACTGCGAGGAAACACTAAGTCAAAAACCTTACTGTGCAACATTCCATACCAAATGGGATGAAGATTCTATTCAACGCGATTATGAAATCTTTTCTGAATGTGGACAACTGGATTCAGTGGATGCTGAGATTTTCAAAGGCCCGATGCTTGGTGTTATATTAATGGACGAAATGAGACAAATCGACAATTACGATGCTATTACTTTTCAAACATGTCTTGATCTCATTAAAAAATATAAAACCAAACACAAAACTGATTACGATTGGCTTTACAATGGCACTGAAGCTCGAATGCAGATTGAGAAACTTCCTGTAAAATTGGCAACATTCGAAAGCGTGAAACCTAATTTAATGGCTGCGGGGATGAAGGAAAATGAAGTAGCCGATTTCAAATTGTTTTTGGAGAAGAAAAATAAATCATGGACATATAAAGAAGCGGTTAAGGCATTCTTTGAGTATCAACAAATAAAAACGAGTACTAGCAAACCCTTGGAGTTTCCTGCTTTAGAAGCACTTGATAAAGCATTGGCAGAAGCAAAAACCGCAAAGAAAAATTGTTTGATCTACTTTACAGGATGGGCTTGTGTAAATGCCAGAAAATTTGAAGAGCAGGTGTTAAAGGATTCTCGTATTCAAAGTCTGATTAAAGACAACTTTGTTTATAGATCGGCTTGGGTTGATGACAAACAACCTCATCCATACGGACAGGGAAATATCGGGGAAGTCAATGCCAAATTGCAGATACGACCAGGCCGGCATGATGATCAATGCCAGCGCCAGCAGCCAGGGCATGGCAACAGGCTGCGCCAGTTCACCATTTTCGCGACGATACCGCGCGAAGACGATATAGGCGAACACGATCAGCAACAGGC
>CAMLET010000555.1 GCA_946479125.1 uncultured Flavobacteriales bacterium | reverse complement strand
CGGGAATCCGAAAGTGGCCAAAGGAATATTTACCAAAGATCTTCGATGCCACAAGAGTGGATGAATTGATCGATGTCTCAGAAGAAGAAGCAAGAGAAACAGCAAAACGTCTGGCATTGGAAGAAGGTGTTTTTGGTGGAATGAGTAGTGGTGGAGCAGTGGCAATTGCGCTCAAGACCATTGAAAAATTGGAATCTGGAGTAGTAGTAGCCATTATTTGCGATAAAGGAACAAACTATCTATCAACCGACTTGTTCGATGATCCAGAGGTGGTTTATTCTTCAGAGAATACACACCATCGAATTATTGAATCGGTCAAATAAAACAATAAATAACAAAAGTGTTTAATCAAGGCGAAATGAGATTTTATTCCGCAGTCCGCACGCGGCGGATGAGGAAATAGAATTGAAATTTCAACGATGAGTAGGCACTTTCAAATCATTGAAACACTATTTATTATGATACAAACAGACATTATCATCATTGGAGCAGGACCATGCGGCTTGTTCACCGTTTTCGAAGCAGGATTACTAAAACTGCGTTGTCATTTAATTGACTCATTGCCGCAGCCAGGTGGACAATGTTCAGAGATTTATCCCAAAAAACCGATTTACGATATCCCCGGATTTCCCTCGGTATTAGCTGGGGAGTTGATTGATAATCTGATGGAACAAGCGGCTCCGTTTAAACCTGGATTTACATTGGGAGAAGCAGCTTCAGAAATTGATAAACAGGAAGATGGATCTTTCGTTGTTACCACCGTAAAAGGGACAAAACACAAAGCTCCTGTAGTAATTATCGCAGGTGGATTGGGCGTTTTTGAACCAAGAAAACCACCTATTGCGAGCATTGAATCGTTTGAAGAACGCGGTGTAGATTACATTATCAAAGATCCGGAAGTTTATCGCGGTAAGAAATGTGTGATTGCAGGTGGTGGCGATTCTGCATTGGATTGGTCGATATTCCTTACCGAAAACAAAATTGCTTCTGAAGTAGTTTTGGTGCATAGAAGTGCATCGTTCCGGGGACATTTAGATTCCGTTCAAAAGGTAATCGACATGGCTGAAGCTGGAAAGATCTCATTGATTACTGAAGCCGAAGTGACAGATTTGAAAGGTGGATCAGCTTTAGAAGAAGTAATTATCTCACACTCAAAAGAAGGTGAAATCGTAACAAAAGCAGATCATTTTATTCCCTTATTCGGTTTGAAACCATCATTGGGTCCAATTGCCAACTGGGGATTGGAAATCGAGAAAGGAGCAATCAAAGTCGACACTTTGGATTATTCCACCAACATTCCTGGAATTTACGCTATAGGTGACGTGAATACCTATGAAAACAAGTTGAAGTTGATTTTGTGTGGTTTCCATGAAGGAACATTAGCTGTACAAAGTGCATTTGCGCGCATTCATCCAGAAAAAAAGAATGTATTGAAATACACGACAGTGAATGGGGTGAATGGGTTTTGATTAAATGTATGAGCAGGTTGTAAATAATGTAGTGACAGGTCGCGACCTGTCACTACATTTATCCCTTATAATTTCACCAATTTTCTCGATACAAACTCAGACGTCTTTCCTTTCACCTGAATCATATACATTCCATTTGCTTCGGTACCAAGATCAATCAAGGTTGAACCTGTAAAGGTTCCTTCTTTGATTACTCGTCCTCTACCATCAACGATTGTGTAAGTACAATCTTCGCCTGAAACAGAAGTAATAGTGAATGGTCCGTTTGCGGGGTTAGGAGAGATGATGATGCTTTCAATTGCATTTTCTTCTTCCACACCAACAACGAAGTTTGGATCGTGTACAATTCCAAGATTTCCATTGATAATCCAGTTGTTCGGATCGATCGCTGTAATGTTCACATAATTCGTTGCGTTTGGAATTAAGAACTGATTTTGGTTTCCTGTGATCTCGAAACGAATAATCGTATCTACAACACTTGTTCTGTCGAATTTCAATTCCAAATCGTTTGTAAACAAAGGCGTAACTGACGGTTTTGATGTGCTGTGATTGATTTCCACCAGCATGTCGTTTCCAACCATGTTCCAGCGAACACTGTATCTTGGGAAACCTTCACCGTAAAACCATTCTTCCATGTAATTGGAGAAATCCATGTTTACATTGTCTTCTGCAACCGCGATGAAATCCATTGCTGAGGCTGTTGAATCGGAATAAATGGTTTGGTATTCTTTTAATGTTGCGAAGAACAATGAATCGTTATTCATTAAAAAACGAAGCGTATGAATGATTGCTGCACCTTTGTTGTAAACCAATCTGCTGCTGAAAATTGCTCCATCGTCAAGTGAATCTTCTACCCAAACAGAACCACCCGTTTGACTCATGATATCCTGATGACGATCCTGCATGTCTTGCACCTGATCCCCAGGATACAAATTCTCTAACGTAAGGTATTCAGCATAAGAAGCAAAACCTTCGTTTACCCAAATATCTGCCCACGATTCACAAGTAACGTGATCACCGAACCATTGATGTGCTAACTCGTGATCTGTTAATCCTAGCGAGAAATAGCCCTGAGTAGTCATGGTTTGATGTTCCATTCCACCACCAATTGGAGCCAT
>CAMLET010000554.1 GCA_946479125.1 uncultured Flavobacteriales bacterium | reverse complement strand
TCTCATTAGTACGGAAGAATTACTCATCGATAAAGCGCAATTATTGACACTTTCGGCTCCCGAATTGACGGTTTTAATCGGAGGAATGCGTGCAATGAACACGAATTTTGATGGTTCTAAACATGGAATATTAACGAAAACTCCGGGAGCTTTGACGAACGATTTCTTCGTGAACTTACTTGATATGAGCGTTGCCTGGTCGGCTGTAGACGGACATAAGGAGATCTACCAAGCCAAAGACAGAGTTAGCGGAGAAGTAAAATGGACAGGAACACGTGCTGATTTAGTTTTCGGTTCTAACTCAGAATTAAGAAACATTGCAGAAGTCTATGCAAGTTCAGATGGTGGCGAGAAATTCGTTAATGATTTTGTGGCTGCATGGGTGAAAGTGATGAATTTAGATCGTTTTGACTTAAAGTAAAGGTTTAAGTAATGCATTTTAAACACATAGACACATAGTTTGATCATAGAAACATAGTTTTTAAATATAACAGAATAAAGAAGGGCGTAAAGAGATACTTTGCGTCCTTCTTTCTTTGCGGTGCTTTTAAGCATCTTATCTTTTTGTAGTATCTTCATTATTCAAACCAAGATGTCAAGAACCTATTCCATATCAGAAAAGTTGATGTTTCCACCCACAAATTTGGATGTGAAGCGTTGTTCTTCACATTTCGAAGGAAAACGGGTACTCATTACAGGTGCAAGCTACGGAATAGGAGAGCAGCTGGCTTATTTGCTGGGTGAATTTGGTGCTGATTTGATTCTCATTGCACGAACGGAAGAAAAACTGAAGGAAGTTTGTCAAACAATCAATTCGAAAGGTGGAAAAGCTGATTCGTATGCATTGGATCTTCGAAACGAAATTTCATTGGATCGTTTAATTCTTGAGTTTCAAACCGAATACGAAGGTTTTGATTACCTCATTCATTGTGCCGGACTGTCTATTCGACGTTCATTTGCCAATTCACAAGAACGCTTTCATGATGTGCAACGCACAATGTCTATTAATTACTTCGCACCTGTTAAGTTGTCGATGGCGCTGTTTCCACAGTTAGAACAAGTCTCCGGACAAATTGTTTATCTATCAGCTGTCAACACACTTTTTCCGTCGTTTCCCAAATGGGCGGCTTATCAGGCTTCAAAATCTGCCTTTAATGAGTGGTTGAATGGTGTTTCGTTGGAAATGAACGAAAAGAAAGTAGCTACAACATTAGTTTACTTGCCTTTGGTGAAAACCAGAATGATTGCTCCAACCAAAATTTACGATAAAGCTGCAGCTATGGAGCCCGATCACGTGGCTCGATGGATTATTAAAGCTATGCTTTCGAGAAGAAAAGTTGTAAAACCGTGGTGGACAAGAATTGCAGTGTTCGGAACAAGAGCTTTTAAATCCATTATCGCATTACGAATCCATAAACAAACCTAGTTATGTGGAAGCATCTTCGCGAATTGAATAGGGCAGAACTGCTTAGTTTTAAAGGAATTTATTACTTCGTTGGGTCGTTGTTTTACGAAGGAATTAATCTGATGGCTGTTTTGCGTTTCTCTGCCAAACGTTATCCGAATAAACCTGCATTGGTCGTTGGCGATTCTCGCTTTACGTATCTTGAAATGTATTGTGAAAGCAAGCGATTGATGTCGTTTTACAAAGAAGCAAAAGGACTTCATTCTAAGCAAAAAATTGGATTATTCTTTCCCAATTCATCATACCTGATCCTGCATGTGTTTGCACTTTCGCGTTTAGGTGTCGATATTCTGCTCATTAATACTGAACTCAGCCCGAACCAGCTGTCCTCGCTCTCAAAGCAACAGAATTTAAATTTTATTATAGTCGATTCCAGCTTTAAATCTAAGTTTTCGTATAATTTGAATATTATCCTATTCGATGGAGATATTAGTGAATTCAATGGTTTTCAATCGCAAAAACGTTTTCTCCGACCAAGATCAGGTAGCATAGGAGTGATGTCGGGCGGAACTTCAGGAAAATTCAAAGCAGCACTGCGTAAACCTTCTGTCTTCAGCTTTTTAGCACCTTTATTGGCTTTACTAACCATTTCCAGGATTCATGAGAAAAGCGGCGTTATCATTACTGCTCCCATGTTTCACGGTTTTGGATTGTCCACCTCGATAGTTGGTTTTTTATTGGGAAAGAAAGTGGTGATTCAGAGCGATTACTCAGTAAAATCAATACTTCAGGGAATAGAGGAGGAGCAAGTGGAAGTGTTGATTGTGGTTCCAACGGTTTTGCAGCGTTTGATTGATAAACAACATTCGATTCTACAACAATTGGAAGTCATTTTTACAGGTGGAGCAAAGCTTAGTGCGGAGTTATCGACCAGAACATTAAAACAAATTGGACCCGTACTATACAATTTATACGGCTCTTCCGAAGGTGGTTTTTCATTCATGGCAACTCCAGCTGATTTGGAAAAGTATCCCGGAGCCATTGGAAAACCACTTTATGGCGTAAAAGTTCAGATCGACGAGAACAACTGCTTGCTTTTGAGCGGATCGTGGATGATGAACGGAACCAAAGATCAGTGGTGGAATACGAAAGACATATGCTCGAAAAATGAGTCAGGGGTTTATTT
>CAMLET010000553.1 GCA_946479125.1 uncultured Flavobacteriales bacterium | reverse complement strand
TTATTTTTGAAGAGCTTGAATGAGAGCGAAGCATTGATGCTCATTTTCCAAAGCGAGAAACACAAACAGAATGAACTTTCTACAACCCCACCCTAATCACACAAATATCATCCACCTGTTCCAACTCTCCCTTCCAGTTTTTATAGGTATTGCTCAGTAAAACCTCCAAATCACTTTCCCGATTTTCCCACAAGAGTTGTTTAAACGGGCGATACATGAACTTCTTTCCTTTTGGTCCGCCAAATTGATCTGCAAAACCATCCGTGAATAGCACTAAAGAATCGCCTGATTCAAATTCGATTTGGTGCTGAGTGTACGGTTTCATTTGAATAGAATATCCTACAGCCTGACGATCAGCTGGCAACTCCGTTAAGTCCTTTTGATTCAGAAGATAAACCGGATTGTTTGCTGCAGCATAGGTGAAAGTTGATTCCGTTTTTGAAATTCGGACAAGCGAAATGTCCATCCCGTCTTTGTATTCGCCACTTATTCCGTCCCGATCAAAAGCGTATAGAATTCCATTTCTCAGTTCACTAAGGATTTCCGCGGGTTCATAAATTCTTTTGTTTTCAACGATTTCAGTCAGCAAATTCAAACCAAGTACACTCATTAATGCTCCCGGAACTCCATGACCCGTGCAGTCTCCAACTGCAATAAATCGATAAAGATCATTTTCGTAGATCCAGTAAAAATCTCCGCTCACAATATCTTTTGGATGAAAAAATAGTTGTGACTGAGGGAAAAGTTTGTGAAGATTTTTCTTCGGTGGAAGTAGTGCCGTCTGAATTCGTTTTGCGTATTCAATACTATCTGTGATGTCTTTGTTTTTTTGTTCAATTTCATTCTTTTGTTCTAGCAAACGTTGACGGGAACGAAGCATTTCATTCTTGAAAAAGAGAATGAATAAGGAGATAATTACGAAGAGCAGAAAAAGATTCACCATTCCGGTTCCCATTTCCAAAGGTTTCATGTTTGCAGGAATCTGAACGATAGGAGAATAATTGTTTCCCCACCAAATCAATCCGAAAAACAGCACTACAGCACTAAATAGGAAAACCTGAATCACAAGTCGATTATCAAATAGTACCGTAATGATCATACACATGACCAATAAGTAGAAATGTAGATTCGTTGAAATTCCATAGCCTAAGGTTCCTCCAACAAAATAGATGTAGCCGCTAATGGAATGAAAGAAAAATGCTGGAATGTACTGGCGTTGACTTATCATATAACCCGCAATCAGCGATGCTGCTACAAATGCCAGATTCATGAATGTTCCGTAAACCTGCCCGTAAATAATGTAGATTGGTGTATAAGTGAAAATAATCCCAACAGACAAGATTACAATTAGGTTACTAACCCTGATCTTACGGTTCAGTGAATCACTGTTTTCGTTACGGATACCATTATTGAGAATGCGTTCGATCATTTTTCCAGTAGTAACTTCGGAACGGGGAAATTAAGAAAATTGACTGATAAACGCTGATTTCTGATCTAAAACGGAAGTGAATCTAAAAATACAACTGATGGTTGTCAAAAACAACCAAAAAGAGTATAATTACAACTAATAGTGTTGTTAATTTTGATGTTCCTGGTTAAGTCGCCCAATAACTTTGCAGTATCGAAATATTTGAAAGACATGGAAACAAAAATGATTGGTAACAAGATTACCGAAGCGCGTAAAAGAATCAATGTGTCACAGGCACAGCTTTCAGAACAGTTATTTATCAGTGCGCAAGCTGTAGGGAAATGGGAACGCGGAGAGTCTATTCCGGATTTGATCATGTTCAATCGATTGGCAAAGATTCTTGGAGTTGACCTGAATTATTTTTCTGAAGATTTTCCTTCGATGGTGGGTGAAAAGAGCGATTCAGAATCTGCTGAGAAAAAAGAATTGCCCGTCGGAAACGAAGAAGGTAAACTCAGTTGGGACATGTCTCGTGGGAATTGGCTGGATGCCGATTTTTCAGGGTTGAAGAATCTGAAAGAAAAGTTTGGGTCTTCAAACATGAAGAATTGTAAGTTCATTGGGTCGGATTTATCTGGACTTTTGCTTAGAAGCAATAACATGGAAGGCTGTGATTTCTCTGATTCAGATTTCAGCAACAGTCAGATTCAGAATTCCAATTTATCTGGAAATGCATTCAAAAATTGCGCTTTAAAGTCGGCGGAATTTTCCGGAAGTAACGTTACAGGATGTGATTTCTCTGGAGCAAATTTGACAAGAGCCGTTATTAAAATGGGGGGACTTGATAAGTGTGTTATGACAAACGCTGTTTTAAACCACACGACCTTCAATGCGGCTTACATCGGAAATATTGTTTTTGAAGGCAAGATTGAAGATTGCTATTTTGAAAACTGTGGGTTCAGTAAAGTCACTTTCCAAAATACCACGCTAACCAACACTTTCTTTAAAGGAAGAACCTTGAAAAAAGTGCGTTTTGTGGATTGCAAGGCAGATAGAATGACTTATGAATTCCTCAAACAAGGAAAAGCAGATTTGAGTGGAATTACAATGATTTGATAGAATAACATAAAATCCCCGCATCTTCCGCCCCAGGCGGACTCGATGACCGCGGGGATTTTTGTTTCCTCTTTAA
>CAMLET010000552.1 GCA_946479125.1 uncultured Flavobacteriales bacterium | reverse complement strand
ATACAGCACGCAATCGGAAGCCAGTTTTCCCATGGTTCCGGAAAGAGAGGTCAACGCAAAACAAACTGTTTGTTCCAGTTTGCCTCGATTGATTTGTGCCGCAATTGGATTGACCTTTAATTGTGAAAATCCAAGTAAGGCAGTCGTCAATTCTCGATCAATTGGAAAAGAAGAGCCATAACCAGCAGCTGTTCCTAAGGGATTTTGATCTGCCCAATCGAATGCAGTTTGAAGCAGCAATAAATCGTCGGACAAACACTCAGCGTAAGCGCTCAGCCACATTCCAAAGCTGGAAGGCATAGCCACTTGTGTATGCGTATATCCTGGAAGTGCAACAAATTCGTACTTCGAGGCTAAATCACACAATTCGCTCCCGAAATCGAATACTTGTTGTTGAAACTGCTTCAATTCCGACTTCAAGTACAAATGAATATCGACCAATACCTGATCGTTTCTGGAGCGGGCCGTATGCACCATTTTCCCAATGTCACCCAATTTTTCTGTGAGTTTCAGTTCAACCCATGAATGAATATCTTCTACCGACTCCGGTAAAGAAAAATCCGTGTTTTCGACCTCCTGCAGTAAATTAGTGAATTCATTTACTACCCCCTCCAATGCTGACTTTTGGAACAATCCGCATTCCGAAAGCATTGTAACGTGCGCAATACTTCCTTCTATATCGAACTCAGCTAATCGCATGTCCATTTCTCGATCATTTCCCACTGTAAATTGATGAACACGTTCCAACGTTGTATTTCCCTTATCCCAAATTTTCATTGCTCAATGCTTTTATCAAATTCATATAATGTGTTTTTCCTTGCTCCAACTCGTCTAAGAAAATAAACTCGTCAGCGGTGTGTGATCGTTCTGAAAATCCTGGTCCGGTTTTAATCGAAGGCCAGAGCATTAATGCCTGATCACTCAATGTTGGCGAACCAAAACAGGGAATTCCCAACTTTTTTGCGACAGAAAAAATCAGATGATCAGCTGGTAATCCTGATGACTGCAATCTGAGTGATCTTGCAGTTAGTTTTGAACTACAATAACCTCGTAAAATGTTCAGAATCTCTTCGTTTGAATAACTGTCCGTTGACCGCACATCAATGGTAAAGCGACAAGTATTTGGAATAACATTGTGCTGCGTTCCTGCTTCAATCTGGGTCACATTCAGATGCACCTTTCCAAGCATTTCCGAAGGAACAGTGAACTCTACCAATTTCAATCTTTGAATATCATTCAGCGCAATGTAAATGGCGTTTTCACCATTGTTTCTTGCAGCATGTCCAGATTTTCCAGTGGCAAGTGCGTCAATGACCAATAGTCCTTTTTCGGCAACGGCCAACTCACAATTGGTTGGTTCACCCACAACAGCAAAGTCGATTTTCCCCAAATAATCACGAACGAGTTCCATTCCATTTTTTCCACTATTTTCCTCTTCTGCTGAAGCACAAAAAACCAAATTAAAAGGCAGCTCTTCGTTATAAAAGTTCATAAATGTATGAAGTAGACCAACCAAGGAAGCTCCAGCATCATTTGCACCCAAACCAATTAATTTATTATCAACTACTTCAGCAGAAAACGGATCGAATGTCCAATCTTCACTTGGTTTTACCGTATCTAAATGAGAATTCAGTAAAACAGTTGGTTTCGCTTCATCATAAAGCAAATTCTTTGCCCACACATTATTTATCAATCGCTCTGTAGGAATTTCGGCTTGCTTCAAACGATTTGAAATCCAGTCCGCAGCTTGCGCTTCTTCCCCCGAAAAAGACGAAATTTGGATTAGTGTTTTTAAATCTTCTAGTAAGTTCATCGTTGAATTATTGTGCCTGATTGTAAGGCCTTGTAAGAAGTGATTCGAACCAAATCGGCACCATTTTCAATTGCTAGAATTGCACTTTCAATTTTCGGAAGCATTCCGTTTGAAATGATTCCTTTGTTCTTCAACACTGCTATTTCTGCTGAATTTATTATTGGAATTACACTGGAGTCATCCTCAGAACTGAGTAAAACCCCGTTCTTTTCGAATGCAAGTACCAATTCAACGTCCACTTTCAATGAAAGCTTCTGAACAAGATTCGCTGCAACAGCATCTGCATTTGTATTGAGTAACATTCCCAAATCTGCATCGTAACTCAAAGCACTAAATACTGGTGTTATTTCTGAATTCAAGAGAAAATCGAGCAGTTCTATATTCATTTCTGAATCTACAGGATCACCCACAAAACCAAAATCTACTGTTTGTGAAATTCGTTTCTCCGACGAAAGCACTTGAAGATCTGCTCCGGAAAGTCCTAAGGCAGAAACTCCTTTGCTCTGCAATAAGGCAACTAACTTCTTATTTATTCCGGCGTACGTGTCAATTGCGACATCTAAAAACTCTTTTGAAGTAACACGTCTACCGTTGACAAATGAACTTTCAACCCCGAGTTTTTCAGCAATTTCGGTTGCACGATTCCCCCCACCGTGAACTAGCCATTTTAAGCCAGAAATGGCTTTGAAAGCTGCAATAAATTCTATTAGTGAATTGGCATTTTCCAACACCTTTCCACCCACTTTTACGATAGTTACTTTCATAGATTTTGTATTATTTCATGAAGCACCGC
>CAMLET010000551.1 GCA_946479125.1 uncultured Flavobacteriales bacterium | reverse complement strand
TTCCCGGCTGACCAACTGGTGTAACAGTTCCAATTTCGACAAATCCAAACCCACTTGAGGCCAATTCATTGATCAGAAGTGCATTTTTATCCAGTCCAGCGGCAAGTCCAACGGGGTTAGGAAACTTAATTCCGGCTACCACCGTTTCTAAAAGCGGCGATTCAACCTTGTGCATTCGTTTCCAGAAGTACTTAACTCCTGGGATTTTAAGATATATCCTAAGAAAATCAAAAATGAAGTAATGAACTTTTTCAGGATCGAAAAGGAAGAGAATGCGTTTAATGATGGAATACATCTTTTTTTCTGTAAAGATATAAAGCAAAAACGAGGTAACATTTTACTATTACCTCGTTCCTATTATTTTTTTCAACATTAGAATTTCGCAATCTTCGGTCTTCTAAACTTCTTGAAGCTCGGTGGTCTTCCAGCAGTTAAATTACGTGCGATTGTTAAATTGAAATAGAATAGAGCGTCATTTTGTTTATCACCTCTTTGACTCCCCGGATTGAACCAAGATTGAGTTTTTGCAGGGTTACTGAAGTAAGCAGCGATATCTCCGTATTCAGCAGCGATGATTGATGGATCGAAATAAACTCCGTGAACATCATCAATGTAATCAGAGAATGTCTTAACGTATGTAAATTCAAGACCTAAACGCCACATTTTACCAATTCCCATTCGCATACCAAGTCCAAAAGGAATAGTAGCTGTTACTCTGCTATATTCTCCAGGACCTCCAGCCAAACCTTGACCTTCCGTATGCATATCTCTCAACGCGTACCAAGTTCCGTCGTACTGAGCTTTTGGATTGTAATAAGTTGCTCCGATTCCAGTAAATAAGTATAACTGAGAGTTTTTGTAAGGCATTCCTTTTAATCCGGAAATTCTTAAACGGTGACCAACTTTTTCTTTTGCCAAGATGATAACCTCAAAACGCTGAGATAAGTTGATAACTGTAGAACGGAAACTTAAGTTTCTATTATTACGGATCGATTCTTCCGTTTTTGCATCATTACCTCTTACACGACCAAAATTGATAACGGTAGAAGTAGCATAATATGGATGAAAACGGTAGCGGTAGGCAATTGATGTTCCAAGGCTAGTTGAAGGGAAATCCCAATCTTTAACCGAATAATCCGTTCCTACGGCGTTTGCACCTCCTAAATCCCCAAGGAAATTAGTTCCTCCAATACCAAGTGTAATTTCTTTCTTTTGGAAAGACCAGTTACGTTGAGTATTGAAATTCGATGCCTGCCCAAGAACGACGCTTGTTGCAGTAGTGAGCAATACGAGAGTTAGATACTTCATTGTAATGTAGAATGCAGTTTGATTCACTGTGCTAAATTACACGAATCTTTGAAATATGAGGTGTAAATGTGTTAGATTTTTTTAAAAGTCTATTGTTAATGAATATTTTACGCCCCTCGACGAGCAGAATTAAAAAAGCCGTTGAACATTAAATTCAACGGCTTCTTGTTTAATTACTTAGTGTTACTAGGCTGCCTTTTTTTGCTTCATAAAAAGCGCTCTTAACTTCTCAACAGCTCTAAAAGTTTTCACTTTCGCGTTGTTTTCAGTCATTCCTAAAGCTTCACCTATTTCTTTAAAACTTAACTGTTCAAAGAAGCGCATTTCGATAAGTTGCAGCTGATCTGGCTTTAAGGTATTTAACGCTAACAACAAAGTTGCTTTGTTTTGTTCCTTTTCAGCAATTTCATAGAAAAACTCATCTACGTGTGCAATTTGAACATTATCCATACGAACAAGCTTACTGCTTTGTTTCTCTCTGAACTGTTGGTACAACTCGCTTTTAGCGATTCTATACAACCAGGATCCGAAAGGAACTCCTCTGTATTCGTATGTGTGCAGATTCTTTAACGCTTTGATAAACACCTGTGATGCAATATCAAAGGCAGATTCGGGGTCTTCTACTCTTTGCTGCAAGTATCTAAGTATTGGAGAGTAGTACTTGCGGTACAAAGGTTCGAATTTTGTGGGATTAGCTTTCGCTTCTGTCACCCACAACTGTTCCTGCCGAAGTAACTCCGGCGTCTGATGGAAATAAGAACTAACTGACATGGTTTATTTGGATTTTGGGTTTGCATTGTTTTTGGGTTTATATCGAATTAACGAATAATATTTTAATTTATTATGCTAACACAGTATTATTAGCCTAAATTTTAACATTTTGAGCCGATTTTAACATTTCACCCTGCTAAAATTGCCCCTTGTCCGACAACGCTTTCAAAAACAATACCAAGTTCTTCTGATCCTGTTCACTCAGTTTCAATGGTTTAATTTCCTTCGATTGATTTACGTGGTTATTTCCTCCTTTTACATAATGCGCAATAACGTCTTCGATTGTTTTTAGGCTTCCATCATGCATATAAGGGCCTGTCAAACCTACATTACGCAAGCTTGGCGTTTTAAATTTCGCTAAATCAGATTGTAAACCGGTTACTCTGAATCGACCTTCGTCCTTACTAACTTTATATAATCCGTTATTCTCTGGTTTGAAATTGGTGAAATATGGAGCACTGTGACATTTGACGCAATACAATGAACTGAACAACTTCATTCCTTCAATTTCATTTTTGTTCAATGCTTT
>CAMLET010000550.1 GCA_946479125.1 uncultured Flavobacteriales bacterium | reverse complement strand
CAACCGTTCGAAATTACGAAGACAGTTTCCAGTTCTTCAATAGAACACGAGCTATTTTGGATAATAATCCTATGATTCGTCAAGATCTGGCGCAGCGTTATGTGATGACACTTTCCTTTTTAATTCGATGTCATATTGATATTAACCAGTTCGAAGAAGCACAACAATTGATTCAGGAAATGCGTGCTTTGGAAAAACAAAAAGGATTCAATTCCACAGATATCTCGCTACGCATACTAACAATCTCATATAACGCCGAATTTGATTTGTTCCATGCAATGGGTGATTTTGCCAGAGCCAAGAAAATTGCTGAAGAAATTGAGCTTTTGGATGCAGATCTATTGGAAAAGATTCCGAAAGAACAAGCGGTTTTATTCCTTTATAATAAAGCATACGCTTATTTCGGGAACGGAGAATACAAGCGTGCGTTAATGACCTTGAATGAGGTATTGAATGATAACGAACAGCGTTTGCGTCAGGATATTTACAGTTTTGCGCGCATTTTCAATCTCATTATTCATTATGAGCTGGAGAACTTTGACTTCCTGGAGTATATCGTTAAATCGACCAACAGATATCTCAATAAATATGAGCGCGATTACGAGATAGAGCAGTGTGTATTAAAGCATATTCGAAAGCTGGCTAAAATGATAACGCCAACGCAGCGAATTGAGATCTTTGAAAAGTTGAAAGAGGAAGTACATGAATTAATGAAAGAACCGCAAGAACGTGTGATCTTGGAGTATTTCCATCTTCCGGCATGGATAGAATCTAAATTGAAGAAAACCGAATTTGCAAAAGCCGTCCAGCAATATTCGCAAGACTAGTACTTGTAAAAAAGCTATGTAACTATGTGTTCAACTATGTGACTATGTGTTTTCAAAAGTGTTCTTCATAAATATACGTTCAAACTACCGCTAAATATGATTAACTTCGGAGCCGTTTATAAATAAAGATGGCACAGAAGTACGCAACAAGAGCAGAAGACTATTCCAAATGGTATAATGATTTGGTAGCAAGGGCAGATTTGGCTGAACATTCAGACGTAAAAGGATGTATGGTGATCAAGCCCTATGGCTACGCTATTTGGGAAAACATGAGAGATATTTTGGACAAGAAGTTCAAAGAAACAGGTCATTCTAACGCGTATTTCCCCTTATTTATCCCCAAGTCTTACTTAAGTAAAGAAGCATCTCATATTGAAGGATTTGCTAAGGAATGTGCTGTTGTAACGCATTATCGTTTGATGAATGATCCAAATGGTGGAGGTGTTATTGTAGATCCGGATGCAAAATTGGAAGAGGAACTAATTGTTCGTCCTACATCAGAAACAATCATTTGGAACTCATACCAGAAATGGATTCAATCGTACCGCGATTTACCTATTCTTATCAATCAATGGGCAAATGTTGTTCGTTGGGAAATGAGAACGCGTTTGTTTTTGAGAACTACTGAGTTTTTATGGCAGGAAGGTCATACAGCTCACGCAACAAAGCAGGAAGCAATTGATGAAACTGTTCAAATGTTAGACGTTTATACAGATTTCTCTGAAAATTATATGGCCGTTCCTGTAATTCGTGGACGTAAAACAGAAAGTGAACGTTTTGCAGGTGCAGACGATACGTATTGTATTGAAGCAATGATGCAGGATGGAAAAGCGCTTCAGGCTGGAACATCACATTTCCTTGGACAAAATTTTGCCAAAGCATTTGAAGTGAAGTTTACCGATAAAGAAGGGAAGCTAGACTATGTTTGGGCAACCTCATGGGGAGTTTCTACACGTTTGATGGGGGCTTTGATCATGACACATTCGGATGATGAAGGATTGGTTTTACCACCGGCTTTGGCTCCAATTCATGTTGTGATTGTTCCAATTCACAGAACAGATGAAGATTTAGCAAATATTACGGCTCAGGTTGAGAAACTTACTGCTGAATTGAAAGGCTTAGATATTCGTGTGAAATACGATAAAGATGATCAAAAACGTCCAGGATGGAAATTTGCTGAATACGAAGCAAAAGGAGTTCCTGTTCGTTTGGCAATTGGTCCACGCGATTTAGAGAATGGAGTAGTGGAATTGGCTCGAAGAGATACCAAAGAGAAAAGTTCAGTTCCATTGGAAGGATTGGCTTCATATATTCAGAACTTGTTGAAGGATATTCAGGATAACCTTTTGAATCGTGCTAAAAACTACAGAACGGAAAATATGCGTGAAGTAGATACATACGCTGATTTCAAAACACAACTTGAAAAAGACGGTGGATTCTTTTTAGCGCATTGGGACGGAACCAAAGAAACAGAAGAATTGGTCAAACAAGAAACCAAAGCGACTATTCGTTGTATTCCTTTAGATATGCCAGCTGAACCAGGAGTTTGTATGGTAACAGGGAAACCGTCTGCAGGAAGAGTAGTTTTTGCAAAAGCATACTAGATAAATCAAAAGTTATCTCGACTTCGCTCGATAACCTTTTAGATCAACTGAAAGGTTATCGAGCGAAGTCGAGGTTCAATTTCTTTTCAATTCTCCATTTTCAATTTTTCAATTATAGTTATGGATACACGTCAGGTTATACAACAGTTATTAGAGAAGAAAGCAGCTCTGAAACAAGAT
>CAMLET010000549.1 GCA_946479125.1 uncultured Flavobacteriales bacterium | reverse complement strand
CAAAGGCAATTGCAACCAAGGTTTCATCTGCTTCTTCCACATTGGTTGAGATTGTCAGTCGGTAAGGCTTTTCGTTGACCCAAATAGTAGTCGATAACACCCTGAAACGATCCATTTCATACTCGAAACGATTATAAGTGGTTGTCGTGTAAATGCGGTTTTTCGTTATCTCATTTTGATCAATGGCAACTAACTCAGTTCCCGGTTGAAGTTTATTCCATATTTTAAGCGTTTTGTTGAGTTCCTTTTCGTCAATTTTAGCCTTCTGGATTCCCTTTTCCATCCGTTTACGAATGATCCAGTTGTGTTCATCCAATTCTTCGAGCCAAATGGAATCCACAACGAAATAGTATACAGGAATACTACACACCAAAATAATCAGTGCATAAATGGAAAATGATTTGAAAGGTTTGTCCAGCAGTTTACTCATAGTTCCCATTTATAGCCTGTTCCGTAAATTGTTTTGAGGTAGTTTTCGCATCCTGCTTCGGTCAGTTTCTTTTTGAGGTTCTTTACGTGAGCGTAAACAAAATCATGATTATCGAACATATCTGCAATATCTCCCGAAAGATGTTCAGCCAGTGCATTTTTCGAAATGACCTTATTCTTATTTCCCAAAAAGAGCAATAACAAATCAAATTCTTTCTTAGTGAGTGAAACGATGTTTGAACCAACCGTAACCGTTTTGGAAAGCATATCAACCGTCAAATCATCGTGAGTAATCGTATTTGAATTATCGAATTGTTTTCTTCTAATAACCGAATAGATACGTGCGGATAGTTCGGACAAATGAAAGGGTTTTGCTAAATAATCATCCGCTCCTAATTGTAACCCCTTAATTTTATCATCAAGTGCACCCTTAGCAGAAATGATAATAACGCCATCCGAGCGTTTTTCAGTTTTCAGTTTTTCCAATACTTCCAAACCATCCCCGAAAGGAATCATTAAATCCAATAAAACACAATCGTAAGTGTACGCGGAAATTTTATCAATAGCTTGATTGTAATCCTCCGCATGTTCACACAGATAATCCTGACTGGTCAGATAACCAATAACATCTTGTGCAAGTTCGTGTTCGTCCTCAATGATTAAAATCTTCACTTACCAAAGATACAATTCCAATTCTGAAGAAATTCTGAATTGTTGATTAGAAGAATACTTGATTTTCATTTCAAAGTGTTGTTCTGTTTAACGTTTCTAGCTGTAATACCCGCTCCAAATCCTCCATCAAAAAGTTAGAAGTTTCCCCGCTTGAGGTCACCACAAAAAGAAAAGCCTTGACGATGTATCGTTGAGGCTTTTCTTTTTGTAATTCATTCTCGTTCTGTTGCTCATTCTGCCTGGCTTTTCTTTTTGCAGAGTGAGAGCGGAGAATGAGAATGAGGAGAATAATCTGTGTTCGAAATTTCGATTGAACTTCTTTCTTTGATGGAGGATCGCGAACTCCTAATCTCTTGTAAACCGTTGATTTTATTGTGTTTTCCTATAGAATCAAAGCGGTTCGAATCTAATTGGGTTTTCAGGTATAATATAATTTATTGCTAGTATTGAAAAGCATTTAATAACATCGTTAAAAATGAAACTAAATTCAATATGCTTTTTTTGTGTATTAATCGTGACACTTTATTCATGTGTAAACAACAACCAGGAAAAATCAGAAACTCAACCCATGACAAAAAATCATTTATCCGAAGAGAGTGGATTGCTTGATGAAACGTTGAGCGTCAAATCTGATGCAATTAGTAAACTCAAGAAATTTCTACAAAAAGAAAAATTCGGACCGGAAGAAAAGACTAATCAACTGCCTTTAGGATATGTTGGCTTTTTACCAGAAGAAGATAGGCCTTTGGCCAACAAAATTATGAATGAATCAATTGTTCGATTAATTTCTATCCTAGAACAAAATAAAAAGGTTACTGCCCGTATGGTTTTAAACGAATTTGAGAATGGTTTATCTTCGTTTGAAGATTTGGCTTTCGATACGGAAGACAGAGAAAGAGTATGTTGGTACTATGAGGATATTATGGGTTTTATCGGTCTAGAAAGTACAAATGAATTACTAAATAACTGGATGTATTAATGTATATTATATAGAAAGAAATGAGCAGCAATGATATTATAGATTCATCTCAATTTCCAAATCGAATTCCGAGAAATTTTACAATTAAGATGTTTCTTATTAGTCTTGTTTTAATGATTGTCTTTTTCTTTTTCGCCTTGTTTTGGTACAAGCTTGGTTTTGAGTATAATTCAATAATCATATACTTAGATTTATGTTTTATTCTTGCAATGGTAGCAAGCATTACAGGAATTGTAACTGGGATCAAGTTTTTAAAGCATAACAAGAAAAAAGCAATCGTTGGTTTGGTTGGTAATCTAATTATTCTTTCAATCCATGGTGTGTTTCTATTTTATTCAACAACGAATGAATATTCCATTATATCTATAATGGCTCTTTATTAATTCAAATCGGCACTAAAATCTTTTCAAATCCTCCACCAAATAGTTCGAAACATCTCTCATTAGGTTCACAAAATGAAAAAAGTATAATAACACAAAGCGGCTTAAGGCTTTCATCCACTGAACGTCGATTTTCAAGGGATAATTTATCC
>CAMLET010000548.1 GCA_946479125.1 uncultured Flavobacteriales bacterium | reverse complement strand
GAAACAATTATCTGTTTGCTTCATTGGAACGCGTTGGTGGAGTAATGATCTTCAATGTAGACGTTCCATCAGCTCCGAAATATGTTGGGTACTACAACAACAGAAGTGTGGGAACAAATGGTCCTGATCGCGGTGCAGAAGGAATCATCATTATCAAGAAAGAAGATTCACCAACCAATAAAGACATTGTTATTCTTGCAAACGAAGTAAGCTCAACATTGGCTGTTTTCGAGATCAATACTTGTGTGGATTTAGCTGGAGCAACTTTCACAGCACCAACAGATTCAACATGTTCTGGAAATATAATTCAGTTAACGGCAGCCGGAGCAGCAAATTCTTCTTACCAATGGTTTAGAAACAATACTCTTCTAGCTGGACAAACTGCTACTACTCTTAACGTTTCTCAAAGCGGAAACTACCAGTTATATGTAAACAACTCGGCACTCGCTTGTGCCGATACTACTATGAAAACTACTATTACTGTTTTACCGCTTCCTGTTGTAGTTGCTGACCCAAACCAAAGCGTCTGTCAGGGAACATCGGTTACTCTTAGTGCTTCGGGAGCTCAGAGCTACAATTGGGATAACGGTATTCAACAAAATGTATCTTTTGTTCCAACCTCAACTACTACTTATACGGTTACTGGAACCAATGCTTATGGATGTCAGAACCAAGACCAAGTTATGGTAACAGTAAACGGACTACCAACGGCAAGTTCAAATGCTGACTTTGCAATTTGTTCTGGTGAAACAACAACATTGACTGCTACAGGTGCAATTGTTGTGGAATGGGACAATTCTATTGACAACGGAGTCGTTTTCACACCATTAACAACTACTACGTACACAGCCATTATTACAGATGTAAACGGTTGTAAAGACACCACAGAAACAACAATTACAGTAAATGAACTTCCAGTAGTTGACGCTGGAAATAATGCGATGATTTGTTTCGGTGAAACCATTGAACTTACGGCAAGTGGTGCAGATTCATACGCATGGAGCAACGGTTCTGCAAATGAAGACGAAATCACACCTGAAACATCAATTGTACTTACAGTAATTGGAACGGACGTTAATGGTTGTTCAGATGACGCACAGCTTTCTATTACCGTTAACGCATTGCCAAATGTATTTGCAGGAAACAACGTGGTCGTTTGTGAAGGAACATCAATCACATTGAATGCAAGTGGTGCACAAGATTACGATTGGTCGAACGGAATGGACAACAACACTTCCGCAGAATTGTCTTCGGGAACTTATTCAGTAATTGGAACAGATGCGAATGGATGTGAAAACAGCGATACACTTGAAGTATTGGTGAATGAAAATCCTGAAATTGATTTGGGAGAGGATTCTACAACATGTAGCAACTACGGGCCAATTGTCTTAAACGCAGGTTCAGGTTTTACTTCTTACGATTGGAACACCAACGCAACAACAACAACTGTTTCTGCATTCTTAACGGGAACTTACGAAGTAACGGTTATTGATAACAACGGTTGTGAAGGAAGCGATGCCATTTCATTGGTGTTTGACCCTTGTTTAGGAATTGAAGAAAGCACATTGGAGGCTGTAGTTTATCCGAATCCAACAATGAACTTTGTGAAAGTGGAAGTTCCAAGTGCAGACTTTACCTACCAATTAACCGACCTAAATGGTGCAATTCTTCAAACAGAGCAAGTTGCAGGAATGACTGCAACTGTTGATTTCTCTGAGTTAGCTCAAGGCGTTTATCTTTTGAGAATTGTACAAAATGAAAAAGAAATAATAGAGCGTATTGTGAAGAACTAAGCGAAGTAACTCCCAATACTTGAAACCCTTCTTTCGTAGCGCGAGAAGGGTTTTTTGTTTTTAAAACACCTCTAATCATCAATTAAATCAAAAATAAGATCAATTGATTAATCTTATTTTGTACTTTTGATTTAAATAAGACAATATATGCTTCGCGAAATTTCTAAATCACAAGTATTAGATAGAATTAGATTCGAGAATCCTTGGTGGGTTAATGGTAATATAGAAGAAGATTATAACAATATGCCTCGCAGACCATATTTCGAGCTTTTCAAACCTTTGGTAAAAGAACGAGATATTCGCAGAGCTGTTGTACTTATGGGGCCACGAAGAGTAGGAAAGACCGTAATGTTATATCATTTAGTGGAGGATTTGATTCAAACTGGTGTTAATCCAAAAAAAATAATCTTTATTACTATTGAAAATCCAATCTATAACCAGATGGGATTAGAGCAATTATTTTCATTCGCTAAAGAAGCAATAGGACTTTCAAACGAAAACGACTGGCACGTAATCTTTGACGAAATTCAATATCTGAAGGATTGGGAAGTTCATTTAAAGAGCCTGGTAGACAGCTACAGAAAAGATAAGTTTATCGTCTCGGGCTCCGCAGCTGCTGCGTTAAAATATGCGAGCGATGAAAGTGGAGCAGGTAGATTTACAGATTTCCTTCTCCCACCCTTGAATTTTGCTGAATATATTTCAATGAAAGGGTTAGACACTCTAATACAATCCAAACGTTACGGTTACGAAAATGAAGTTGAAAATTACTTTAGTTCAACACATCTTGATCAGTTAAACAAACATTTCATTGATTATAT
>CAMLET010000547.1 GCA_946479125.1 uncultured Flavobacteriales bacterium | reverse complement strand
GATGGGTAATTGTATTGAAAAGATCTAATCTGTGTGATTTCTAAACGCAAAGCGCATTATATCTTCCTGATCAAATGAATGAATGTCGTGTTTTCATTAGTTACCCAAAGAAATTTGTAGCTCCCTTTCTTTAATTTCAAGTCACTTAGGTCACATTTGAAATAACGGTTCTCATTTCCACCGTGTGCCTCATTTTCCTCTTGTCCGGGGAAAACCTCTACCATTTGCACAGCAATGGGCTTGATCTTGTTTCCTGAAATCTCAGCGGTCAGAGAAAACTCTCCATGTTCTCTGGTAGTGAAGTACAATACTTTTCCGTCAAGAGGAATTTGGCTACCATCCTCAACACTTTTAAGAGAATAATAACCTCCTATTTCCACTGGCTTCGCCTTAATAAACTTCCAAACCTCGCTTTGTTGAACCTGAACTCCATCGTAAAACAACAGCACTTGCCAGGCATACCATGTTCCTTCTACCAACTCGTGATCGATCTCTGAATAATTGATGGAATTGGATAACAAATTTTGACGCTGAAAAACAGGTGTATTTTCCAAAATGGCTTCTGTTGCTGTTTGATCTTCATTCACCTGGACAACAGATAAACGTACGTTCAAACGTGGATCGTTCGCCACATTACTCAAAGTAGTTTGCCATACAAACAAAGGTTCATCTTCCTCAATCGTGTCGGTATCCAGGGGCATCGATAGCATGATTGGCGTGGTGGAATATTGTGCAAATGAAATGGTGGAACATAGCAAGAACCAACTCAGGAATACGGTTAGTTTTTTCATTTATGATTGTGGTTAAATGTGATTTGTGATGACAAAAAATCAGCAAAAGCCAATAATTTGACATCGTAAAGAAGTTTAAATGAGAGGGAAATCAGTTGCTCTGATTTGAATTGGTGGGTAAGCATTTAAAGTAAGTGTGTAAGTGTGTAAGTGTGTAAGTGTGTAAGTGACTTAGTAAAATAGTATAAAAGAACGTTTCGTATATGGTTTGATGCGGATAAATGTAAAATCAAAAAAAATGTTAAACAAGCACTTTTTCAATTTTAACATTTTGATAAAAAAAGTGCACACTAGTTGTGTACAAACGTGTCTTTTCATCCATCTAACGCAATCAATCGGCTTGAGGTTGATCGTATTTTCATTTTGTTTTCTTTTATGGAAACAAAGTTATCGGAGTAGATCGTAGACTATTTACGTTCTTAGTTTTAATTGCTTAGACTCAATCTCACACGAGTGGGACGCTCGCGCTAGCTGAGGTTCTAACTTTCAATTCCCTAACATAAACTTAACTCTCACCCTTGCTTCATATACCGTGTTTGTAATACCTTTGCACCGAAAATTGAGTTGATCTCCTATAGGTTATTTTTACCGAAACCAATTCAATGCTTAGCTTAAAAGTTAGTGTAAAATGCGCACTGCAATCTTATTATCCTTCTTTTCACTGATCGTTCACTATTCGAATGCTCAACTCACCATTAACGAAATTTCTCAGGGAACTGGTACTCAGGAATACGTTGAATTTGTAGTTATAGGAACACCAACATGTCAATCTCCTGCTCCAACTGTAGACCTTAGAGGAATTGTATTTGATGACAACAACGGTTATTTTGCAGTCGGAGGTGGAACAGGAATTGCACCCGGAGCATTGCGTTTTTCAACTGCTGCATTTTGGTCTGCAATTCCACAAGGAACAATTATAGTTGTCTATAATGAGCTAAGTGCAAACCCCGCTATTCCAGCGAATGATCTTTCCATTTCAGATGGAAACTGCAGATTGATTATTCCTGCCAATTCCAATTTAATTGAAGGACTAGGAAGTTCCCCTAATTTATCCGATAACACCTATCCGCCAAATGGTTCATGGACCGCTGGAGGCGGATCCTGGAATCAGGTCGCAATGGCCAACGGTGATGACTCTTTCCAGATTCGATCTTCCATTTCCAGCACAACGCCAAATTATTCTGTAAGCTGGGGAAACAATACAACAAATGACCAAATCTATTTCGCAACGGCAGGCGGATTTGTTTTTTCATTTATGAATCAAAATTCAAACAATCCGTTGACTCAATCCAATTGGTCTCAAGGAGCAGTTGGGACAAATGAAACTCCTGGACTTCCAAATTCACCACAAAATCAGGCGTGGATTGGATCAATGAATCCTTCTTGTTATGGACTTCCGACATTGAATTTAAGTTTCAATGTAACTCCAACTGCATGCGGATCGAACTGCACAGGAAGTGCTACAGTAAATGTCTCTGGTGGAGCTTCACCATATTCCTACGCATGGAACACTGGCGCAAACACAGCAAGTATCAGTAATCAATGTTCAGCAACTTACACAGTAACGGTAACAGATAATCTCGGTTGTTCAGCAACGGCCGACACCTTAATTCCTCAAAACTCGACGTTTACACCACAAGCTTTGGTTTCAAACGAAACTTGTGGCGGAGAATGTGATGGTAGTGCAATTGCAAGTGCCAATGGCGGAACTGCTCCTTACAGTTACAGCTGGTCAAACGGAATTACAGGCTCGCAAAATCAGGACCTTTGTCCCGGAACATATACTTTAACTGCAAGCGATCAAAACGGTTGTTCTGGAACATTAACAATTACTATTAATGCA
>CAMLET010000546.1 GCA_946479125.1 uncultured Flavobacteriales bacterium | reverse complement strand
TGGAAAAGTTGAGCGCAAAAAGGAAGCTCCAAAAGCACCAGTTGCTAATAAAGACGTTCCGAAAAAGCCTAAGATGGAGGCTTACAGAAAAAGCGGTAAAGACAATCAATTTTTGAATGACGACGATCTATCCGATGAAGAATTGGATTTATTCGGAAGAAACGAAGAAGATGATATTGAAGAGGATTACCGTAAATACCTGGTTAATAGCGACGATGATTCTGATGAGGATGATTGGGACGATGAAGACGAAGAAGATTATGATGATGAAGATTGATTAATCAATTGTTTGCACAATCTATTAATCATGAATTAAATACTAAAATCCTTCCACAATTGCGGAAGGATTTTTTATTGGGATAAACAAAAAGAGCACCACTTTCGCAATGCTCCTCTTTCTAAACTGGAAGAGTCTTCCCTATTCTTTTACAATCTTCGATACCAGTTTCCCGAAATCACTGCCAATGGTCACAAAATAAATTCCATTCTCCTGACATTTTCCTTACTGTAACCAGTTCATTGGACAGTTCAGCTTGCTGGTCTGGTCGTATAACACTTTCATTTACTTCACCACACGAACGTAGTTTATTTTCTTCTTCTCTCCATTGGAACTGCATACACTTCCTCCACCAACATGACTTGTTCGAAGTATTAATTCCACTGTAAAAATGCCTACGGTATTGAATTTCACTTTCGCAGATTGCGTTTTCGGACTTGTTGGTGTAGCTCCCCAAATATACCAGAGGAATTCCTTATTCTCACAAAAGTTTCCAATGACTGAGTGAATAGTATATTCTTTACCTGCAATCAGTGTTACCTGACTGGTATCTCTGTCAAATCCTTCAAAGTAGAAGTCGACGTACGCAACTTGCCCCACTTGTTTCCGGTTCTCAGAGTTTTCATCTGAATATGTATTTTGATCTTTTATCATAGAAATTGTATTGATTGAAATAATCATTCTTGAACCGTGCTAAAAACAATGGTTGCACTATCCGTCCATTCTTCAAAATGGGATACGTTCTTTACCCGTAGTACTTTTCTCGTATTTAGGTCATTATTGACAAAATAACCTATAACTGTTTTAGCCATTGGAGGCGTATAAGATGTTTCACATTTCCAGGAAATGAAATATTGTTGATGAGGAAGATAATTACCAAGTGGAAGAATAATGCCCTGACCTCCGGGAATTGGATATGATGTAGAAAGATTTATCTCAACATTATTAACAGCCACATTGATAAATCTGACAAATTCACCTTCATCAAACGGAAACCAGCCGAGGTATAAAGAAAATTGCGGCTTCAGACCTGTGAACAAAAGATTTTCACCCCATGCTTTTTCTTCAAGATCGTTATTGTAAGTGTCTTTTAGTGGAGCATCCGGAAGTTTTAACTTACTTACATAACTTTGAAATGCCAGGCAACTTTTAGTGTCAAAAGTGTACTTGGTAGTATAGAAAATAAAGTGGTTTTCATCTCCGTTACAACTTGATCTAATAAAAGCATTCAGTTTAATATACTGACCGATGTGCATTAAAAAGAAGAGTTCGTTATTAGCATTTTTTGTGCATTTAGTGATGACGTATTCATCATTAAGATAAATGAGTTTCCCACGTTTTCTCTTTTCATCTATTGCAATTTCGAATTGATATGTCGTACCCAAATGGTCAACAATAGTCGTTGTGTATGTTTTCATGCCATTTATCGTTGAATTATTAAACCGGTTGTTCCGTAATACCTTTAAGGAAAATTGTCATCATATAAGCGTCATGATTTATTCCCTGAATTGTTCCCCGCGGGAAGAATTGATGATAAATATGATCTACAAAGGCGCTGATTCGGCGTTTTTGTCCGAAGTCATCAAACTTCAAAATAATCACTTCTTCACGTCTTGGTCCTTCTACTGACGAGTTGAATTGCATAATGACAGATCGATCCATTGATTGAAACTTGAATTGAAAATCAATAGCATACACAACAGTATCAGTAGTAAATTCTTTCAGAAGTGTTTCGCCACTTTTTGGTAGTTTGTAATTCTTCATCTTCTATCCGATTAATTGGTTGAACTGGGTCTTTTAAATTCCACATGTGTTACTCCCATATTGAAGAGTTTCGGATGAACTTTAATAGAGACTTTGAATCCAACATATCTGTTGTTGTTTCTTATTGTGGAAATTTCAGGCCCGAAAGACAAATCAAGATTGAGTAAATCGAACCCCATGTGAGGATAAAATGAAAAGTACTGTTGGTTGTTTTCGTTTTTTGAGCGGAAACTTACTTCCATTCCTGCTTTTAGGGCAATAATGGTATATTGAACGTTTGCTGAAACCCCGAATGCTTTGAATTCAGGCAGATACTCAAAGTAGTAATTATGAGCCGGTCTAATCCAGCCCCAACTGTCTTGATATTTCACAAAGTTGTACCCGATTCCGAAGGCGAATTTTTCGAGGGTTCCATAGCTCGCTTTTATAGACGGTCCATGAGCGATGTCCTGACCAAATGATTTTGCTGATGATAGGATTAATAATAAAGTGATTCCGAATGTTTTCATTTTCGTAGAGTTTGCAGTTAATACTCTGCTGTACTTTTGCAGAACAGCTATGAAAACAAATGTATAGCGGGCTTTTTTATGATATTAGG
>CAMLET010000545.1 GCA_946479125.1 uncultured Flavobacteriales bacterium | reverse complement strand
GTAACGATTACTTATCCGGCTGCAAACCCTCAAACGGTAAATATTGCAAACAGCAATGTGGCTGCAACTGTTTTGAATGTGGACAATCAGCAGCAGATCCAGGTGGTGGTAAACGGTGCTCCTTATTCCGGATTTACCTATTCCACTTCCACAAAAGTGCTGACGATGAACCTGTCTTTAATAGCAGGAGTAAACAATGTAACCATTACAGCAACAAACAGTGCAGGAACTGCTTCGGATGCGACTCAGATTATCTACAAGCGTGAGGAAATCATTCAGCCCCCGTTTGTGACCTTCATCAATCCGATATTGCCGGGTCAAACAGTGGCTGCTGCATCGTTCGTAGTGAAAGCGCATGTAACGAATGTGACAAATCAATCTCAGATCGTAGTAAAAGAAGACGGAGTGATAGTGAATCCTGGTTTCTGGACATTTAATCCGGCGAATTCCGAGGTAACGTTTAATCATACGCTGAACGCAGGAAACAATATTTTTGAGATCACCGGAACGAATACCGGAGGAAGTCACACTGCTTCTACATCGATCATCTATAAAAAGACAGAAGTTCCTTGTAACAGACCTGCAATTACTTTCACCAACCCTGCAATCCAGGGCACAAGCGTGGAGAATGCACAGTTTAATTTGAAAGCAACGGTGTCGAACATTACTTCCGTGAACCAGGTAGAAGTTTACCTGAACGGGAATTTACAGTCTGCAGGATCATTGAACGCCACTACTTTTTTATTCGAAAAGACGCTTACATTGATTGAGGGGGCTAATTCTATTGAGATCAAATCAACAAATAACTGTGGCGCTGCTGCAAGTACAACAGTTGTGATCATGAAACCAAAAGAAGTTCCGTGTATTGCTCCTGAAATTAACCGCTTGAAACCTGCAATGGAAGAAATGATCACAGAAAGTGAATCGGTTTCAATTGCAGCAACGGCAGCCAATATTACACAAGCTGTGCAAATCCAGGTTAAAATTGACGGAGTAAATGCGCCGTTCAATTACGACGAGGGTTCTCATACGATCACTGCTACCATTCCATTGTCGGAAGGAGCGCACACAATTGTGGTTTACCTGAGAAACGAATGTGGTTCAAAACAATTGACATGGAAAGTGACCCGCACAGTTTGCAGACCTCCGGTAGTTACGATTACAAGCAGTTCTACACGTAATGGGTTGGTGGTTACTTCAGAAGGATTTAACTTATCCGCAACCGTTTCAAACGTAGAAAATCAGTCTGAGATCACAGTAACACAAAACGGACAAGTGATAGGGTTTGTTTACAACCAGCAGACCGGAGTGCTTACTTTTGACAGGAACCTGGTGCTTGGGGTAAATACCTTTGTGGTTCTTGCTAAGAACAGATGCGGGGAGAACAGCAAAACGATTACTGTTACCAGAAACGAGGTGGTTAAAATTCCTGCTCCGACGATCCAGATTACAAGTCCTTTCATGTCGCCTTTGGAAACAGATCAGTCTGCTCAGACAGTTTTGATCACAACTACAGGTGTCACTTCTGCTTCACAGGTTTCAATCACCGTGAATGGAGTTTCAACCAACTTTGATTACAATACAACGGGTGCAATCCAATTCAATGCAACTTATGCATTGGGGGCGAACGTAATTGTGGCAACTGCAGTTACTCCGGGAGGAACCGCTTCAGATACAAAAACCGTGATTTACAATGCGCCGGAAGTAATTCCTGCTCCGGTAATTACTTTGACTAACCCAAGCCGTTGCCCGGCAACATTCCAGGTTGGAACAGTGACCATGACTGGAACAGTTCAAAATGTGTCTAGTGCGAGCCAGGTGAGTATTTTGTACAACGGGGAAAATGTAGCATTTGCTTCCAGTATTGAGAGTAATGTATTAACCTTCTCATTCCAGGTGAACATCACTTTGTCTACAGTTTCTATTCCGTTAGTTATTACTGCAACTAATGCAAGTGGCTCTGATACAAAATCCTGTTTGATCAATGCGGCACGCCCGAGTGGAAACGGAAATAACGGTCATGGAAATAATACGGATGGTACGGATGAATCTAATCCGGGGAATGGATCCGGTGGACCGAATGGAGGAACGAACGGAACGGTAGACGATGAGAATGGCAACGGCAACGGTGGAAATAACGGGAATGGCGGAAAGACGACCACTCCTGCAAACCCGAGACCCGGTACAACAGGAACTCCGACAACCAGACCGACTACGCCAACAACCACTCCAACCAGACCGGCTGGAAGACCATAAGAGTAAAAAGAAAAATAGAAAAAAGTCCCGGCAATGATAGTCGGGACTTTTTTTTGCTTTTAAGCGAAGTTCCGCGAACGAATAGCTATTTTTGCAGTGTAAATAAATTACCATGACCAAGGAAGCAGTTTTGGAAGTATTGGGTACCATTTTGGAGCCCGATCTAAAGAAAGATATCGTAACACTCAATTTTGTAGAAGAGCTGCAGATTGAAGATTCGAAAATTACCCTTACGATTTATGTTTCTAATCCGGCACTGCACGCAAGAAAACGTATGCAGGAAGCTGTTGAGTTCAATTTGAAACGTGTTTTTGGAGAGCATACCGAGATTACCTGTATGGTGAAGGGCTTGCCTTCCGAAGCGCGTGAAACACACCGTAAAATCCTTCCT
>CAMLET010000544.1 GCA_946479125.1 uncultured Flavobacteriales bacterium | reverse complement strand
GACTGGAAATTCAAACGTTGGTATTTTTTTTTTTTTTTTAGGGGGTAGAACTAGATCTACACCGGAGATTCGCCCACAACCAGTTTTACAACCGAGAACAATTACTTTCAGTTAGTTCCCAAACTATTTGCTTTATACGAATCCAAAAACGGAACGACATGGAATTTCTCTTATTCCAGAGATTTTTACCGCCCGGATTATTCCGAATTGAATCCATTTAAGTACTATACTTCTCAATACAGTTATACCATTGGTAATCCGGGATTAAAACCATCCGTTGATCATTCCATTTCCATTTCAACAACTATCAAAGATTTCCAGTTGAATTTATTGTTTCACCAAAGCGTTAAAGGAAGCAGCACCGTTACTATTTTCGATAATGCAACGCAACTTCAGCAAAGCACTTACGCTAATTTATATTCCGCTCAATCCATTTCCTTTTATACCACTTACTTTAAACTCATCAACAAACGCATTTCAATTGATGCAACGCTGATGACCGACTACTCTATGACAAGAGTAACAGAAGCAATTGCAGCTCAGCAGCTCAATAATTTTATGGCAATGGTAAGTGCTAATTTCATTTTTGTCCTCGACAAACGTGAAAGCCTTTCCTTAAAAGGAGGTGGTTTCTACATGACACCTTTTTATCAGCAAATCACACACAAAACGGAATACCCATACATGTTCCTTTCCATGAAAAAGAACCTATTGAAAAATAGAATATCACTGGAACTCTACGCATCTGATCCTTTTCGATTAATGCGGACAAAATCCATTACACGAAGTAATCAAAACATCATTAGTGAGAATTATTACTACGATATGCAGATGGTTCGTTTTTCCTTCACGTATAAGTTGGGTAATAATAAAGTGAACGTAAACCAACACAGCACCAATTCCACAGGAGAAGCAGGAAGAGCAGGAAATTAATTGAAAAATCAAAATTGAAAATGTAGAAGAATGTGGCGTGTTAGACAATAATTGACAGTTGATTATTCTCCATCACATTTATATCAAGTAAGTTCCGGGCTTTTCAATTCGCCATTTTCAATTTTCAATTACTGTTAAAACATTCCAATATTTATGCTGAATGGCTGATTTTCCGTACGTTCGCAGCAGATATCGACATGAAAAAATTCTTAAGCATATTTATCTTGCTGCTCATTGGTTCAATTACTCGCGTTTTTGGACAAATTGACACAACTAAATACCAGCTGTTATGGGAGATAAAAGCAAAGAATAGTACACATGTCAGCTACCTTTTTGGAAGCATGCATTCCAACGATTCCAGAATGTTCAATTTTCCGGATACGCTTTATCACGGATTCATAAATGCACAAACAGTTGTTGTAGAAACAGATGTAGCCGCTTTGTTTGAAACCTATGACGTTCGTTTAGATCCGTACAAGCTAGATATCATTGAAAAACTGAATCAAACCGACGGTACAAGAACGGCTTACGGATCCGAAGATGGTCGGCCACAATTCTTAGACGCTTATTTTCAGGAATGTGCTTATGCTGCCGGAAAGAAAGTGGTTACTCTGGAAACCTTCGAAGAACAATTAGCAGCCTCAGAAAAAGTAAGTGCTTCTGCAACTGCATTTAACTTTGGAGCCACTCGCTACAGCGAAGAAATGTTCGTGAATGCTTATTTGAAAGGCGATATTGTTTCTCTCACCAAAATGCTGAAAGCACAACTGAATGGAAATCCGGAAACGTATGACAATTTCATCAGTAAACGTAATAAAGTAATGGCGAACGGACTGGATACATTGATGAAAAAATCAAATGTGTTCTGTGTAATTGGAAGCGGGCACTTATATGGAAGCGATGGCGTAGTTCAATTACTGAGAAACAAAGGTTATTCTGTGCGCCGAGTTGACCCGATAACAAGAGCCAATTGTGAAGCCAAGAAAACAATGCAGGCCTTCAATTCCTACACGCATAAAAACACCAATTATCACTTCGAAGTAAAATTGACTGGAAAACCTTTGGAGTCAAAAGACAATGGTTTTTACAAAGCTTTGTATGTTGAATTGGGTCAGGGAAATACTTACGAAGTAAACGTTTCACCAGGCGAAAGTGATTTGGAAGGATGTAAAATGGAATTCATTGTGAATCAACATTACCGTCCGGTGGAAATGACATTACCCGATGGAACTTACGCCATCGAAGGAATTGTGAAATCCAGGATCAAAGGTTATCAATGGAAGCGCATTTTTGTGAAAGACGGATATACTTACGAGCTGATCTGCTACGGTGGGAATAAGTTTATGCATTCCAATCGACCACAAACCTATTTTGATCGTTTTCAGATACTTCCAAAAAAATAGGTTAAAAACCAATCAATTTCCATTCATTTTTGCGGAAATTCTGCTTTTTTTGCGTCCATGATTCAACGCAAAGCACTTCAGGAATTAAAAAACGGATTAAGTAAAAACAAAGTTGTTGTAGTTCGCGGAACTCGACAAACAGGAAAGTTAACGATCGTTCAACAGGTTTTTAGTCCCGACCATTCTGACGTACTTTACATCGATTGCTCGGTAAAAAGTCAAAGAGCACATTTTCAGGATCAAGACGAATTTGCAAAGATCACAGCTAATAAATTGATCTTAGTTATCCAAAATTCCCAGACTTTAAATAA
>CAMLET010000543.1 GCA_946479125.1 uncultured Flavobacteriales bacterium | reverse complement strand
CTAAACAGGCCAACGCGCGTTTGCGGAATGGTTAGAAATGAAGGACAACCGGGTGGTGGACCGTTTTGGATCAACGATAAAGGCATTGCCACAAAACAAATTGTTGAAAAAGCTCAGATCAGTATGTCGGGTGATCAATACCGTGTGATGATTCAGTCAACCCATTTCAATCCGGTATTGATGGTCTGTCAGGGAAAACATTTCGACGGTTCAGCAATTGATTTTGAAGCTTATCGAGACAACGAAAAGTACTTTATCGTAAACAAGAAATATCAGGGAAAAGACATTCGATTCATTGAGCTACCCGGACTTTGGAACGGAAGTATGGCTTATTGGAATTCGATCTTTGTGGAAGTTCCAAGTGAAGCTTTTAGTCCGGTAAAAACCATTTTGGATTTGCTAGAAACAGCGCACCAGCATTGATAATTACAAATTACTAGTGAGTAGTTACTAGTTACAAATATTCGTATTCGTAATCAATACAGCTTCTGACGTTTGATCAAAAAAGTACTCAGCACTTCTGAAAGACCTTGTTCAATATCAACAGGCATAAAATCTACAGCATATTGCGAGCAGCGAAGTGCAATATCGTCAAAGTATCTCTGAACACTTTCCGCATAATTTTTCTTCACTTCGTTGGGATGAAGCTTCATCTTCTCCCCAGTTTCCATGTCGACCAAATTCACCGGACGGTTGTCCAAATCAAAAAGTAACTCTGTTTTTTTATCTACTACATTGAAGATGATCACTTCATGTTTTGCATGTTTCAAATGCTGAATTGCCTGCATGAATTCCTCCACTCTAGTTGGATCGTCCAATAGATCCGAAAAAACAATGATCAAACTTCTTTTATGACAAAGTTCAGCGATATCGTGTAAAGCTTGAATAGCATCCGCACCCGTTTTCTTGTCCTCCGAATAATTCACCAACAGTTTTTCCATCTCGTTAATGATGAAACGGTGATGCGCAGGTGAAGATTTTGCAGGTGAATTCAATCGCAACTTCTCATCGAAAATGGAGATTCCAACAGCATCGCGCTGCTTTTTCATCAACTCCGCAATGGAAGCTCCAGCCAAAAGCGCAAATTCCAACTTCGACCATTCGTTTTTTGCACGGTAATACATGGATGATGAAGCATCAAAAACCAGTTGACAACGCAGATTGGTTTCTTCCTCGTATTTTTTGGTGAAAAGCTTTTCAGACCGGGCAAACAATTTCCAATCAATGTGTCGTGTTGACTCACCACTGTTGTACAAACGATGTTCAGCAAATTCAACAGAAAACCCGTGAAACGGACTCTTGTGCAAACCAGTTATAAAACCTTCCACAACTTGTCGGGCAAGTAATTCAAGGTTTCCGGTCTGCGCTAAATACGACTTATCGATAGATTGAAGCATACGTGAAATTACAGAATATCTTGTAAACCTTTACAGCCGATTGGTTAGTTAACATTCTTTGGAGAAGTATTATGACGAATCAAATCTTTGCGGTCTTCATTCTTAGCGTTTTTTTAATGACCTTCTTGTCCGTTCTTTAAACGCAAAGAAATGAGAGCGCAAAGGGAAAAATAAAAGCCTGAATAGTTAACTTCGTATTGATTTCATGAAAGAGAAACTAAATAGACAAGCCCGAATAACACATTATGTATTCTACAAGGAATTTCATTTCGACTGGACGAATCAAATTCTAACTTTTCTAGGGGCTTTCATTGGAATTGGCACAATTGCCTTTCTGAATAAAAACAGCTTTCTTCCTATTGAACAAATTTTTCTGATCGGTTCTTTCGGCGCATCTTCTGTTTTGATCTATGGTGCAGTAAAAAGTCCGTTTTCTCAACCCAGAAATCTGATTGGCGGACATTTGATTTCCGCAGTAGTTGGAGTTACGGTTTACAAGCTTCTTCCCGACCAAATCTGGATTTCAGCGCCGCTTGCGGTAGCTCTTGCAACTGTTATGATGCAAATCACAAAAACCATTCATCCTCCCGGTGGAGCAACAGCACTGATTGCCGTAATTGGAACTACAAAAGTGAAAGCATTGGGCTATTTCTATGTTCTCTCCCCCGTTTTATCCGGAGTTTTAATTCTGTTTATGGTTGCTGTGATCGTAAACAACATTTCTAAAAGTAGAAGTTATCCAACCCACGGAGTTTTCGCCAAAACCTTCAAAGCAGGTTCGAAATTTCGTCTCCCCCGAAAAAAATAATTTCATTGGAATCCTTTGTTTTTATTGGGTTCTTTTCAATTCTCCATTTTCAATTTTCAATTATTATTGAACCTTTAGTTCCTCGGTCTGTAATCCCTTTCCGAACGAACAATTGATCCTATGAAAACTCAAATTCTTCTTTTAACCTTATTAACTTCTTCACTATCCTTTGCTCAATATAATGCTTGCGCAGCTAGAAGTGAAGTCACAGAAACAAGATCCATTCAGCAGAAAGACAAAACAACTGGTGAAACCATTACCATTCAGCAGGAAGTTCCTGTGACAGCTGTCGACGACTTCGGAAACGCAACTGGTAACAAATATGACCTCGCTGTTGATGGTGCATTCAACGGACAAACAATTGTCATTCTGGATTTATGTCAGATTGATCTTTCTGGACCAAAAGCAGCATTAAAAGAAAAAGGATTTGAAACTTTCGTTTACATGGG
>CAMLET010000542.1 GCA_946479125.1 uncultured Flavobacteriales bacterium | reverse complement strand
TTGAGCAAAAACAGTTTGTGTTCCTAAACTCAAGGTAAAAACGAGGGCCAGAATTGTTTTCATAAAAAAGAGATTTGCAGTTACTACAAATCTCTTTCAATATGGTTCAATAAGCTATTGAATTATTTATCCTCGTTGCTCGGATCATATTCGAATTTTGCTTTGTAAGCACGAAGTTTTACTAACAATTCCTGAACTGCAGGAACATCTGTGTAAGCGTCAAAAGTCACCGTCTTAGTACCTGTTTTCGTTGTAATGATGATATATTCTGAACCTCTGTCAGCGCAATCCGGACAACCAATTCGTTCTTCCAGTTTTTCCCAGTCTTTTTTGTTCAACAAAGAAGCCAGTTGTTCAAAATCAGCTTGACTAAATGGAATTTTTTCAACCATAGGTTTGTGACGAACAGAATCCCAGCTTTTATGCGAAACCGCAATTTCATTCATTTTATATTCTTCTTCATGAATACAATATCCACGGCACATTCCAAAGCTGGTACCATGCGTTATGGAAATAATATCTGTTGAGCTTCCGTCTGCTGCGTTTTTTGAAGTTTTACAAGCAAATAGGAGAGTTGTAAAAAGGACGGAAATAAAGAAAAACTTGTTCATGATTTCTAAAATTAGTGCTGTCAATCGATATTGATAGCTTAGTTGTCGATCTGAAATTACAATTATTTTGCCAAAAGAGAAGTTAGAAAACAGAGAGCAGAAATTAGAAAATAGGAATTGCGTTAATTCTGTTGTCTAATCTCTGTTTTCTATTCTCTTTAAGACTAACTTTACACCATGCATATTGCTTCCCTTACTTTAGTAAACTTTAGAAATCACGCCGATCGAAAATTCGAGTTTGATAAAGGAGTGAACTGTATTGTAGGAGCTAATGGAATTGGTAAGACCAATGTTTTGGACGCCATCTACTATTTGAGTATGTGCAGATCTTATCTGAATTCAATTGACCGACAAAACATTCGTTTCAACGAACAGTTTTTTGTGATTCAGGGAAATTGGGTGAAAAACGAAAGCGATTTTGTGATTCATTGTGGCGTTAAACTCGGTCACAAAAAGAGTTTCAAAAAGAATAAGAAGGAATATACGAGAATGGCGGATCACATCGGTCAATTCCCGGTTGTAATGATTTCTCCGTACGACGTTGATTTGATTAAGGAAGGTTCTGAAATCCGCAGAAAATGGATAGATGGAATTATTTCTCAATTTGATGCTGCTTTTCTTTCTACTTTACAACGCTACAACAAGGTTCTGGATCAAAGAAATGCCTTGCTGAAACTTCAGTTTGAAAATGGATTGTTTCAACGTGAACCTCTAGAGATTTGGGACGAACAGTTGGTACGATATGCGGAAGAAATTCACCAAAAACGCAGTGATTTTATCCAGGAATTCATTCCGCTCTTTCAACAGTTTTACTCTGTTCTTTCAGGGAATAGAGAAGATGTTGTTCTGGAATATGAATCACAACTGAAAGAAGCAAAACTGATAGATCTACTGGCAAACGCATATCCACGCGATTCTCGTTCTACGCACACATCTGTTGGCACACATAAAGACGACTTTAGTTTTCTTTTGAACGGACAGCCTGTAAAGAAATTTGGTTCACAAGGCCAGCAGAAATGTTTTCTTATTGCACTGAAATTGGCGCAATTTGCATGGTTGAAAGACCGATTGAGTCAAACACCGGTTTTGCTTTTGGACGATATTTTCGATAAATTAGACAATGAACGTGTAGCCCAATTGATGCGAATGGTTTCTGATAATTTATTCAATCAAGTGGTAGTTACCGATACAGATGAAGATAGAGTGAAACGTATTTTTTCTGCGATAAACGTCAATCCTAATATTATAAGCTATGAGCGAGAAGAAACCATTTAACGATAGAATGCGCTCTGGTGAATCTGCACCGTTGAAAGACGTTTTTGACAGAATTCTCAAAGCTTACCAATGGGACAAGAAATACAATGAACTGGAAGTTCTTGGTCAGTGGGAAGAAATGATGGGCAAAGCCGTTGCAATGCGTACCACCAAACTTCACATTGAAAATAGGGTTTTGTTTATTGAGCTGAATTCATCCGTAATGCGAGAAGAATTGCAATACGGAAAGGAAGTGATCATTCAACGCGTTAATCAAACGGCAGGACAAAAAATCATAGACGACGTCTTCTTTAGGTAATTGAAAATGTAAAATGCAAAATTGAAAAGACGTTCAAAGGATTTTTCTTTCTAACCTTTTCTGAGCTTTTTCATTTTACATTCTCAATTTTCAATTTTAACCTACCTTTGTCTCTTAAAACAATTAGTATGTCTGTTCACAAAAATGTAAAACGCGTAACAACCAATGTTTTACAAGAAATGAAGAACCGTGGAGAGAAAATCTCCATGCTAACTGGTTACGATTTTTCCATGGCTCGCATCATTGATGAAGCGGGAATTGATATAATTCTAGTAGGTGATTCTGCATCGAATGTGATGGCCGGACATGAAACCACACTTCCAATTACCCTGGATCAAATGATCTATCACGCTTCTTCAGTTGTTAGAGCTGTTGAACGTGCGTTGATTGTTGTAGATATGCCTTTTGGTTCTTATCAGGGAAATTCCAAAGAAGCGTTGAATACTGCTATTCGAATTATGAAGGAAAGTG
>CAMLET010000541.1 GCA_946479125.1 uncultured Flavobacteriales bacterium | reverse complement strand
CACGCATAATTCCGGCTTTAATTGCCAGGTCAAAGGAGTATAAATAGGTTGTTTTCCGGATCTCTTCCAATTGCTTGAAATGGGCGTGGATCTTCGGATTCTCGCGCATCACCTGGTTAAAGTCGATCATCAAAAAACGGAACTTAAAAAGTGCTTCCATGCCGTTTCGGGTAGAGTCTAGGATGAATTGAAAATCCATTTTCTCACTATCCAGTTTGGCTTTTTCTTCTTCGAATGTTTCCATTAGCTGGAAGAACAGAGCTTCAATAATGTCTTCCCGGTGCTTGAAATGATAATTTAAGTTCCCCTGGCTGATAAACATTTCTGCAGCAATTCGGCGCAGAGTAATGTTAGGAACTCCATGCGTATTGAATAGGTTCAAGGCCGTTTGCAATATTTTATCTCGTGTCTTCATTTATTTTTTAGTAATCTTGACCTAATTCCAATAACTTTAGTATCTTTGACCTAAAATTACAAAATATTCGGTTATGAAACGCAAACATTTATTTGAATTTGAAGATCAGCGTTGGTTTCCCGGGTTTCTGCGCAACTATTTGACAGATTTCCTTCAGTTTGTTTCCAATAAATTTAATGTCTACAAAGGAATTGTTCCCCTGTTGTCTGAAGTAGTAACAAAAAGTGGCAATTCAACGATTATTGATTTGGCTTCCGGCGGTGGTGGCGGATTGATTAACCTGATTGATGCATTGAAAAAAGATCATCCGCAAATAAATGTGGTGCTTACGGATTTGTATCCGAATGAAAAAGCATTTGCGTTCACGGCAAAACAATCCAACCGTTTTAGCTATCGGAAAGAATCGGTTGATGCCACTAACGTTCCTGCGAACTTAGTTGGTTTACGTACCCAGTTTTTATCACTTCACCACTTCAGAGAGGAAGATGCGGTGAAAATTTTGCAGAATGCGGTAGATGCGAAAAGTGCGATTGGCTTATTTGAATCCCAGGAAAGAAATGTGAAGAGCGTTATTGCAATGATTTTTTCTCCGCTCAATGTGCTTTTTGTTACACCTTTCATCCGGCCCTTTTCTGTTGGGAGAATCATTTTCACCTACCTCATTCCCTTAGTTCCTTTATTTGTTTTATTAGATGGAATTCTTTCTGCTTTGCGCACCTACACTGTTCCTGAAATGGAAGAACTGGTGAGTCGTGTAAAAGGATATGAAAATTACGATTGGAATATCGGGAAAGTTAAAAGCGGCCCTGCGACGATTTTGCATTTGATCGGAACACCGAAATAGAATTAAAAAGAATCAATGATCACTTATCTTGTAAGTTACTTGATAAGTGATCATTCTTATGTTTTTAGATGCTGTCTAAAATATCTGAATTGTCGATTTTAATCTCTCTTGTGACATTTGCAGCATTGATTTGAGGCAAATATTCTTCCAGTTCAGCATAATTTTTAATCATTCGAACAGTAATAAGAGTTAATGGGATATAAGCGAAGGCCAATACCACATCAATGAGTGTAAAGTTCGTCAAAATGTCAATGTTCTCGGATTTAGTTTGGATTCGGGCGCTTACATCCGAAAGAACGGAAACAATAATCCACAATGTCCACCAGATTCCTACGGAACGTCTGCGGCGGCTATCTTCCTGAACCAGGTTCTCTTTTACCAGCAGGTTTTCAGAGACGGTCATCATTTCTTTCATAATGTTGAAAGGCCGGCCCAGGTTCATGATTGGAACAAACCACGCTCCGGCTGCCCATCCTTCAGCAAAGGATAAATTCTTCGATAGCTGATGAAGGTTGTAGTATGCTCGTCTGAACCACTGAATGAAAACTACTGCTACACCGACATACATCAATAATAGCAGTATTGCAAGAATACTTTGTCTTAAGTCGTTTGCATCTACTTCTTTCATGTCAAAGTTTCCGGTTTGTATCCTTTTTAGAAGAAAGTACTGAGAAATGTCCGAAAGGGATTTCAATACGATGAAGGCAGTGTAAATCCAGAGTACAAGGATCAGGCGTTTTGAACGTTCTTTGTTTGGTTTTAGCATGGTTAAATTTTTGTCCAAAGTAATAAAAAAAGTGCATTTGATTGAGATCGGAATGCCGATACAATATCACCAGATTAATAATCAATTACTTGATTAATGATATTCCCGGGATTGATAATTTATATTTCTGTAATTGATAATTTTTAAATCACAAACCTATACCGTATCTTTGCAATCGTAAAATAAGAGCAAACAATCATTTATGAATAATACAACTGAAAAATTAGCTTACAAAGTAAAAGACATTTCACTAGCTGAGTGGGGTCGTAAAGAGATCGTTTTAGCAGAAGCTGAAATGCCGGGTTTAATGTCAATTCGTGCAGAATATGGCGCTAAGAAACCCTTAAAGGGTGCACGTATCGCAGGATGTTTGCACATGACTATTCAAACTGCTGTTTTGATTGAAACGTTGGTTGAATTAGGAGCAGAAGTTACCTGGTCTTCTTGTAACATTTTCTCTACGCAAGATCACGCTGCTGCTGCAATTGCTGCTGCAGGAATTCCTGTTTTTGCATGGAAAGGTATGAATGAAGAGGAATTTGACTGGTGTATCGAGCAAACGATCTTCGCTTTCGAAGGTGGCCAGCCATTGAACATGATCCTGGATGACGGAGGTGACTTAACAAACATGGTTT
>CAMLET010000540.1 GCA_946479125.1 uncultured Flavobacteriales bacterium | reverse complement strand
CTTTAAAAAGGTTTACGTTCCAACAAAAATTTGTTCGAATGAAGACTTACTTATTGTTAACCCGAATACAAGCAGATCCATTACTGTTACTGATATAAACGGAAAAACAATTGACCTGGCTCCTGGTAAAAAGGTAACACTTACTCCAAAATCTCAGGGAACAATTACTGTTCAATCAGGTGATCATAAAGATTTCATTGCTGTTCATGAGAACACTACGAAATTGTACATCGATGTTGATCCTTCTATCCTATACGAAAACGGAATCCCAACTATGAGATTCAGCGTTCCGGGGCTAAAAGAAAACCTCGACTGGAGCAGTAATATTAAAGGAACTGAACAAAAAGGAGAATCTTTCATCGTTCACCCTTACACGGAAAAAAATATTGAAGTAAAAGTAACTTCAATCAACGAAAATGGTTGTGCAGTTTCTGAAACTCAACTGGTTTCACTTCAGGAAACATACAACTTAATGGCTCCAAGCGGATTCCGTCCAAATAGCGGAGATATCCAAACAAATACCTTCATGCCATATGCGCTTACACAGCGTAATGTAAACTTTGAATTGATTGTACTTGACCCAAGAACGGGAGCACCAATCTTCACTTCATCTGATGCAACTATTGGTTGGAATGGAATTGATAGCAGAACTGGTGAAATGGTAAAAGAAAATTCAGTTTGGGCTTGGAAAGTAGTCATTAAAAACCCGAATGTTGGTGAACCTGTCGAATACAAAGGAACCATTACAAGAATGTAACACAACTACAACGCTACATAAGGATATAGGGAATTGAAAAGTTCCCTCTTTTCATTTGTAATCTTTTGAAAGTCAAGTGTCGACTCTGAATCAGGAAAGATAAATCGGTGATTCTCTCGCGTACGCAATTCCTTCACCAATTCCATGATTTTCAATTCTTCATCTCCAAACGACCAATCTTTGAACATTTTCCAAACTTCACGAATCGCTAATTCGTTCGGATGACTCTGATCCAATTCGAAATAACGGTAATCGCGCAAAACATCATTCACTAATTCAAAGCTCGGGAAATACGGTTGTTCCAGCTTTGAGATCACTTCCAGTAAACGCGACTTCGAATGCACATTTTCCATGATTCCATCGCGTGTGTAACGCACAGGACTAACAGTAAAAATCACTTTCAATTTTGGATTAAAGGCCTTCAAATCTTCGAGTAATTCCTTCCAAACAAGCGTCACTTCAGCTATTTCAGAGAAAACTTTATTAAAAGTTGTAGTAGGTTGTTTATGACAATTAGCTACCATTTCGTTGTTTTCAACCAGCGTATAACCATGCATACTTCCAAAAGTGACGATCAAAACTGTTGAATTCAACAATTCATCACGCAATTCGTAAAGTTGTTTACTGTAGTTTGCAAAAATGGCTTCTTCACCAATTCCATAAACTTCACTGCTTGCCAACGAATGAAGATATACATCTCCAACGTTGAATATTTTTCCGGAAAGATCGCCTTTCATAGCTTTTGAAAGCTGAGTTGCCAACGCCAGGGGATGAAAAACAACTCCAAGAGGATTGATTTCGGTTTTAAACCCGTGAAACTTCAATCGATCACCAATGTGATTTGAAAAACAAGATCCAAGCAACAAATACTCGTCCTGATATTTCAATTCTGGAAATGCTGCGCCCTTTTTAATCATTTGAATCTTCCTTTAACCAATACGTTTCTGTTTCTTCAAAAACAGTCTTCCACCCTTTCCAAATACCACTTTCAGCAAAACTCTCATTATGCCACAAAGAGCAGAAGGAACCTCCGTAGTTTTTTACCTCGTTTATCAGTTCTTTCAGTTCCGAAACACTTTTCGAGGGATTCCATTTTGCATATTCATTCAAGGTTCCATCCATATATGAAAAGGGATGAATCCGAAGTGTTGTTTTCACATTTTGCTCCAGATCGAACCATAAATGCGAATGAGCGGTTCCGGATCTAAAACCAATTTCTTCGGCATATCCAAGCGAATAATCTTCTGTAAAGTCGTTGGAAATCAGATTTCTGTATGTCAACGGAAACTGCAGCTTCAAAAAATGTTGTCGACTAGACTTTACTTTTCTGTTTAAAATAGTTTCCAGTCGATTCTTTTCCAACTCGATGCGTTCATGCTCGGTGTTACTGGCATAACTTGGATGTAAGCCAACTTCAACCAACTGGTCCATTTCCCGAATCAAGCGTTGGTGACGTGGATCATTCCATGCAATATTCTTGTCGTTTTTCTTGAAATCACCTAACAACCAAAACACTTTCGACTGTGGATGAGCATTCAAAACAGCTTTAATTTCATCCCAGGAATCAAACGGATCTTTCAATTCACCACTTTGCACTTTCTTGCGAATGGATTTTCTTTCACTATCGTTTTTCACCAAATCCTTCACATTCGATGCCCAGGTTCTCCACCCTTCTTTCCATTTGAACGCAAACGTATTGTCGATATCAAATGTAGGAACAAACTCACTTTTCAGTGATTTTCTATATTTCTCAAGTGATGAAGGAAAATAACTCTGCAAAAACTGAAAGTAGATGCGCTCTACAGTTTGTTCACGCAGACTGAAATATTTTGCCAACACTGAATTCTTTGCCAAATACCTGTCGTGGACATCCTTGACTGAAGATCGGAAGAGCACACGTCTG
>CAMLET010000539.1 GCA_946479125.1 uncultured Flavobacteriales bacterium | reverse complement strand
CGCAATCTTGTTTACCAGGCACAAGGGAATTACAAAGGCGCGTTAGAAAGTTTTAAAATGGCTTCACTTTATGACGATACACTTCGAAGTCAAAAAGCAGATGAAAACCTGAAGAAAACTGAGTTTCAGATCAACTTTGAGCAAAAACAAAGTCAATTGAGTTTGGTTCAGGAAAAAGAGAAATTCAATGAATGGATGATTGCTATTTTGTCGCTGCTTGTTGGATTGATTGTTCTAAGTGGTTTTTTAATTATTCGAGGAATTTTGAAACGCAGAAAACGTGAAAACCAATTGCATGAACTTCGGAAAGAAAAAGTAGACCGCGAATTGGCGCACGCTGAAAAAGAAATGCGTTCAATCTTGACCAATCTTATTGAGAAAAATGCAATTGTAGAACAGTTAACATCTGAAATTGAAGGTTTTCAAAACGACGTTGATTCTAAATTCAACGAAGAGCGTTCAAAAATGCTTGGTCGCTTACAATCCATTACACTTCTAACCGATGATGATTGGTTGGAATTCAAAAAACTGTTTGAAAGATTGAATCCTAACTTCTTCTCGCGCTTGCTTTTAGCTGCTCCGGATCTTACAAATGCAGAAATTCGTTTGGTAACACTTATTAAATTGAACCTATCCAATCTGGAGATGGCAAGAGTTTTGGGGATTTCACCAGATTCAGTCCGAAAAACGGCACTTCGTTTACGCAAAAAGTGGAACATAGAGCAACAAGATGAGCTTGTTAAATATGTTTTAAATTTGTGATTTTTCAGCATTCTGTGTTGATTTTAACCCCAGATCAGTTACCCTGTTAGATATTTACTAAATTTTTAGTATTGTCCTCTTTTTGTCCCTTGTATTTACTTGTGTTCAGCGTTGCCCTTGGTCTATTTTCGCGATGTTATTAAACTAATAAACACATGAAACACAACTTACTTTCAAAAAGAAGTAATTGGACATCGTATTTATTGCGCTATGGTTTTTTTCTTGCCGCATTAACTACCGCTGGACTTACTTCAGCTCAAACTAACATTACGGTTGGTACGGGTACAGGAACAACGTCAAATGTTCCTCTAACCACAAATTACGGTTACAATTACACGCAGCAGATCTATTATGCTTCAGACATGACAGCATCTGGTGCAACTATGGGAACGATTACAAAAATTCGTTTTTATACCACGTCAAATGCACCTTTGAACAATACGTCTTGGACTGTATATATCGGAAATACAGCAAAAACGGCATTTACTTCAACAACAGATTGGGAAGCTTCTGCTAACCTTACGCAGGTGTTTACAGGTAACGTAACTTTTCCAGCGGCAAATAACTGGATGGAAATTACACTGAATACACCTTTCCAGTGGAATGGAACAAGTAATATCATTATTGCTGTGGATGAGAACACTGCAAATTTTGGTGCTTTGAACAGTTGGAGACAAACAACTACAACAGGTTCAAATCGTTCTATTTACTATAGAAACGATGCAACGAATCCATCTCCCGCAACACCTCCAACAGCAACTGGTACGTTGGCATTGTATGCGAACCTTCAGTTTGAATGGACTGCTGCTCCGGCATGTGCTGGAACACCATCTCACGGAACTACAACTGTAAATGATGCTTCTATTTGTCCCGGACAAGCAGTTAATCTTGGATTTACAGGTGGACCTTTCGAAACAGGTATCACTTACATCTGGCAACAAAATGATGGAACAGGTTGGGCAACAATGGCCGGAACTGCTCCTACAAATACGGCAACGAATCCGGCTACAATGGATTACCGTATCGTTCAAACATGTACAACTTCAGGATTAGCGGATACGACAACTTCTGTGAACGTTGTAATGAATCCAAATCCAACAGTCGTAATTGATCATACAGATGTTGCCTTGTGTGGTGGTGAACCAGCGAACTTAACTGTTTCTGGAGCTGACACTTATTTGTGGTCACCAACAACTTTGTTGACTCCATCAGCAACTTCAGCAAGTGTAAACGTTATTCCGGCGGCAACTACAACTTATACTGTTGTTGGTACTACTGCTGCAGGTTGTACAGGATCGGCTACAGCTTTGATTACACCATTACCTTTTACACGTTCTACGGCATCATTTAGCCCAAGTGAGAACTGTACGTTTGGAACACCAATTACGTTATCAATTACAGATGTTCCTGCTGAAATTACAAGTGGTGGAACTTGGGAATACAGATTTATGGCAGAAGACGGAGCAACAGTTTTACAAGACTGGAGTTCAGTTGCAGACTATACTTTTACTCCATCAATTGATGGTACTTACGGATTCTTCTACCAAATGAGATCAACTTCTTGTTTGTCGGATAATATTGATTCAGTTTATGCAGATATCATTGTTGGTTTTGGAGCTGATACAGTTGTAATTACAAACTTCAACTGTAACTCTGATGGAATCTTAGCAATGGACGGAACTTACGGACAAGTTGCTATTGATACAGTCTATTCAAACCCGCTTTCAGATCTTGCTACAATGACAGCGTTTACTTTAGCTAATAATGCTTCAGTTACAGGTGGAAGATTGGTTTTGACTCCTTCAGCTACCGGAAACGTAGGTTATGGAACATTAACTATCCCGAACTTCGAGATTGGCGCAAACAATGCAATGAAAGTATCTTTCAACTTAACTGCTG
>CAMLET010000538.1 GCA_946479125.1 uncultured Flavobacteriales bacterium | reverse complement strand
AGTGTTTTCCGTTGTTTCCAAATAATAATTTCTGCAATAACGAGATTTATTCCCCAACCTGCCCAGGCTACAATCCGGTAAGTGTCCATTGGAGGCAATTCCCATACATGGACGATCAACCATTTGAATGCGCGTAAACTAATTGCAGAAAGCGTTAATGCAAAACTTCTGATCATCATTGCGCGGTGTTGTTCCCAGTTCTGTTTTAAGGCGCTTCTAAAAGCAATTGTGGTGAAAATAATCCATAGCAACGACTGCAATACAAAAGAGATCTTAGAAGCAATTCCTCCGTTGGCATGAAGCGCCATAATAAATCCGGTGGGAGCTGAAATCAGCAGAATTACCGCAACATAAAACATTCCTATTTTCCGATGAAGGGAAGGGAAGTGCAATCGGATTTTTCGCGAAAATTGAATTATTCCGGCGATTAAAACCAGAATGCTCGAAAAGACATGACTAAAGAAAGCAATGCGATAATAATCGAGTTTAAATTCTTCGAATTTGTAAAGTGTAAACCCTACATCCGTTCTAAATCCCCAATAACTCAGCGTTATATCAACCATTAGTAGAGTGAAAAACCCTAAAATGGCAAACCATAGCAATCGGAAAGCCGAAGATGATCTTTTACGAGTTGGAGTTATCATCGACCAAACGAATCGTAATTTTGTTCCGCTATTTTCTCATATTGCATTAGCAATTTGATGTTGGCTTTTTCAATCTTTGTCAGGTCTTTTTGAATATTGGTGCTTACCGGCATATACCATTCCTGAGATTCGAAAAATGAACGCAAGTTCGGATCGTTGAACGAAAATCCGTGACGTGCATAAATACTGTTTCGGATGATCATAATATCCACCTTCTTCAAGTTCTCTACATCTTCTTTCGTTAAAGATGTTGAAGATGCGTTGATCTCTGTTATTTTATTGGTAGAAGCCACGTATAATTCTTCGGTGTATTCGTTGATCTCACCGTCATGATCTTCCGTGTATTTGCTCAATTTAGTGTCATTCTCATTTACATATTGTGCATATTCTTCAAACATGTTTTCAGCGTTGTATTCGAATTTTCGTTTAGCCAGATCATACTTTCGAACTGAAATTTTCAGTGCTTTATTCGCAACCCAGTTTCCGCTGAGCTTGTTGTTCTTGATCTTGAAGTCAAAGGTTCCGTCGTACTTATTGGTTCCCGGTTCCTTAACACGGAAAGAGTAGATGTCATTTTCCAATTCGAAAGTTCCTGTAAAACTACGTTGCAAGCCGCTAACCAGAGAATGTCCAAAAACTTTTTCACCGATGATCGAATCAATGGATAAACTGATCTTCTTACTCAACGATTGGTAATCCGTTACTTCATTCAACCGATTGGTCTTGTTGTCTTCATCAGCGATAAAATCACCAACCCAATACCCTAGAATTTCCTGATGAAGTGAAGGTTGAATGGCTACGCCTTCGGGATCGTAGGATTTGTCCATTACTTCGTCTTTAATATCTTCTTCGTTCTTGTTTTTTGCCGTGCTGCTGCACGAAACTACAAACAGCGATAATGCAAATAGAAATGAAATCTTCTTCATGGTTAAAAGTTTGATTAAAAGTATTGATTTTAGATCAAGACGAATAGTACTGTTTATTTTTTGCATTTCTCTAATTATTATTTGCTTGAAAGAATGGTTTCTTTGGTGTTCCATTTTCGACGTTTTTCATTCATGAGATAAATCTATCTTTGCTTTATGATTGCAAACAACCGAAAATCGATTTCACTAATTCCAATTGTATTGCTACAGTTGGTGTTTCTGTTCTCCCAAAGAGCGAATGCCCAGCATCAGATTTCGGAAACAGATACTTCACTGCATTATTTGTCTACTTTTTATAACGATGGTAATCTTGTTCTTGACGGTCGATATGTTTATGTTTTGGATTCATTGAACTCCTTCGGAGGATTCATTTATGAGAAAGCTGAAAACTACGATTCAACCCGCATGCAGAAGTTGGAAGAGGGCAAGTTTATGCGTAATGCAACAAATAAAAAGAAGGATGGCTATTACCTGACTGAATACCATCTTGGGGATTTAGTAGGTAAGAAATATGGCTTCGATCGAAAAGGCAATTTGATATTAACGATGTGTCGATATCCAAAGATCAATGATTCTGTATTCAACGGTTCTCAGATCATTCGTTATGATAAGAAGCAGCGGATTTATTCGATTGAGTATATCCTTTTCAAAGAAGATCAAACGAATTCATACTATTGGAATTTTCTACGTTATAATAAGAAAGGTAAGTTGGTTTATTATGTGTATGATGACGAAAAGTTGAACATTCATATCTCAAAGAAATACAATGATGAAGGTGAATTAATTTCTGACTATTTGAGAACACCTGTTGCTTTTTATAATAAGAAATGGTCAAAAAACAGGAAAAGATTAAAATTGGAAACCAAGGAAAACGGTGTTTGGATGACGCGTTATTATAAAAATGATATTCTGGTGAAGGAAAAGAAAGGCTAACAACTCATCACTCGCGACTCATCCCTCATAACTCGTATCACTTCCTCGTGGCTTTACCTGAATTATCTAGCTGGTACCTCACATTATTTGAACCTTCTTCCTTTTCGCCAATAATGAGTTCATTTTCCGCTTTAATCTCGAAATAATCGAAAGGTGTAA
>CAMLET010000537.1 GCA_946479125.1 uncultured Flavobacteriales bacterium | reverse complement strand
GGAATAAGTGCACCAACGGCTAGTTGCTGTTTCTTTCCTGTTCCGGGAGAAAAGTTATACATCCACCCCAACTGGAATAAGTTTCGGGTAAAATCGACACGTTTTTGATAGTTGTATGAAGCTGAAACTTCAGTTCTTGGTCGCTGACGTTTCCCCATTTGTGTTACACGGAGATATGGAAATGCACCCGGAATATCCAGTTTCAATGTTGGAGCAACTTCAATAGTATTAAAGAACGGTTGTTTTTCATCAGACTGAACAATAGTCGAATTCTGATCAAAACCACTTTCAATGGAAAAACTAGTTTTTGTTCCGGTTCTAAGTAAGTTAATCGTAGAATAATTCAAAGCGCCACTAATTCCAAGAAATCCGTTGACATGTGTAGCCTTTGGCTGAAAACTAAATGCTTGTCGTGTTGACGGAACCAAATAATAATCCACATATAAAATAGCACTTCCAGGATTCGATTCCTTTACTTGTAGATCCACCTCACTGAACAACCCTAATTGCTGCATACGGGTATAAGACCTTTCAATGTAGTATTGCTTGAAATAGTTATCCGCTTCCAGATAATTCTGACATTCTATCAACCCTGGATTCACAAATAACTCGCCATTGTAATGAAAAGTGGCTACTCTATATGGATCTGGCGCAATAGAATCTTTGTATCCGCCAAAAATGGATTTATTTACCTTACTCTTATAAATGGTCAACTTTTTATCATCACCATCCTCTTTGTTTTCTACTTTTTTAACGAGCTCATCATAAACATAGGTGTTCATTGTCGGATAATTCTTATACTTCATTTTTTTCAAAGTATCCGCACTGTAGATATTTGTTATATCTGACCAATAACTTTCGGAATACGTTGTATCGGAAATATGGAAATGTACCCTCTTGATCATTGCCTCTTGAAACTCCACTTGTTTGGTATTTCCACTATCGTCTTGAACCAATCGTTTAGAGAATCCAATGGTTAATTTCATTCTATACGGTCCTGAGTTTCTTACTCTGGCAGTATCTACTCTGAAATAAACGTTCTGCTCTGTAAAACCATAATATTTGTACTCCGTCATGGTTCTCGCTATTTCATAACGGTAAGCATCCATTTTAAAAGCATCAAAAGGAATCAAAATATCCTGATGATCTTTCAGATGAGCACGTATTGGTGCATTCAGTCCACCAGCGTCATCTTTTTCAAGGAACTTTCTCATGTAAATGCTCAACAAACCACTATTATCGGTATCAATAACCACTGTATCAATCCAAAATCTTGGTCCTGTAACAATTTTGTACTCTGCACGAATTTGCTTTGGTTTCAAAGCCTTCCCTTTAGCATTGGTATAAACCATTTTACCCGTAACTGTTCCGTAGTAAAAACCTTTCGCTTTTAAGAACGCTTTCATTTGCTTCAATGTTCTCGACATAGCTGCAGTATCAGCAATTACAGGAGCCTCACCAAACTTGTATTTTGCTCTGTATTTAGAGCCTAAACGAACATTTAATGTGTCTTTGTACTTATTGATCACACGGTTTTTAGGCTTATACATTGCAACGGTGTCCAACAGTTCCGGAACATAAGGAATATAAGTATGTGGACGCTTTCTTTTTAAGATCACATGACCTTTCTTATCCTTGTATTTCTCTTGTTTTGTGAGTAATCTCTTATTGCGTTCGTTCAGTCGGTCTTGACGTTTTTCATTTACTTCTTGAGCTTTAGCAATACGCTTCGCATTTGTTTTTCGAATCTTCGCCTCGTTTTTAGCAAATTTCTTATTTGCTTTATCTTTTCTCCTTTTGTTTTTTCTGGCATCTCTTTTAGACAGTTTTTTATTCTTATTCTGCCATCTTTTGAGAATTCTATTTTGCTGATTAACTACTTTGATGGAGTCAACACGATTATAAGAACGTAAGCGTAATTTCGATTGATTGGGCTGCTGACGAACTACACTGGCAATTTCATCAACGATAAATTGATTGGAATCAGCAGTTATACTGTTCTCTATCAACAAGTCCTGACCGTCTTTTACATTGTAGGTTAACTTACGTCCCCAATGACAAGAAGCCAAAACCAGCAACATCAAAACGATGGTTGAAGGATACGAATATTTGAAAAACTGTTTCTTCATTCAACAACAAAAATAACAAAGCTGACTTGATTCCATTCTACTTAATCACTAAATTGGTATGTTTGAATTAAAAAAGTGGAATTTCTTACCAAAGCACGGATAAAATGGGTGAACTCCCTGCATCACAAAAAAACGCGTGATACGGAAAAATGTTTTGTGGTTGAAGGCGAAAAAATGGTTCTGGAAGGACTTGAATATTTTGGAGATCATTTGCTTAATCTTTATGTTCTAAACACCCACTTTGAAGAAATTCCCAAAGAATTCCATCGTCAAACGGTAATGGTAAATGAGCGTGAACTAGGTCAGCTCTCAGAATTAAAAACCCCGAACAAATTCGTAGCCGTATTTCGTAAACCAGCTCCAACTGAGCAAATAGAAAATTTCACCATCGTTTTGGATGGCGTTCAGGATCCCGGGAATATGGGAACTATTATGCGTTTGGCAGATTGGTACAATATCAAAAACATTGTTTGCTCGCCAGATACTGTAGATGTTTACAATTCGAAAGTAGTTCAGGCATCAATGGGGGCTAT
>CAMLET010000536.1 GCA_946479125.1 uncultured Flavobacteriales bacterium | reverse complement strand
ATTTGTTATGTACCGAATTATGTATTGAGCAATAATGCGCCATATTCATATTCTCTTTATGCCTTAGCACAAAGGGCAGGAGAGAGTCGCTTTTTCTTCGTAGATGCTGAAGGACGAAGATTGTCGGACAGATACTTCCTTGCGGTTTATGAGTTTAAGGACATGGATCATTTCATTGTTTTGAACGAGGCGAACGAAATTGAATACATTCCGTTGAGTGAAATTCAACAAGTGAAATAAATGACAAAAATCCCGGTATATTTCAATTGGAGCGGTGGAAAAGACAGCACGCTTGCACTTCACAAAATTCTTGAAGAAGGCATATATGATGTAAAATATCTTTTGACTACAGCAAATCAGGATCATCATCGAGTGGCTATGCATGGCGTGCGCTTGGAATTGATGCAGCAACAAGCCGAAAGCTTAGGAATTCCATTAATGATCATTGAATACAGTTCTTCCGCAACTATGGAAGAATATGAAAACGCCATGAGTAAAGGTATTCAACCCATTTTGAATGCCGGAATTCGTACAGCTATTTTTGGCGATATTTTCCTGGAAGATTTGAAAGAATACCGAATCAAAAAGCTTCAGGAAATAGGAGTGGAGGCGGTTTTTCCGTTATGGAAAAGAGATACTACAGAATTGATCAATGAATTCATCGATCTTGGCTATAAAACCATTTTGGTGTGTACAGATAACAGTAAACTTGATAATTCGTTCATCGGAAAAACGATTGACAAAGCTTTGATTGCTCGACTGCCTGAAGATGTTGATCCTTGTGGCGAAAACGGAGAATTTCACACCTTCGCGTATGCGGGACCCATTTTCAAAAAAGAAGTAAAGTTTAAGATTGGTGAAGTTGTTGAGCGGAAGTATGAAGGTAAAACTTCAGAAGGAGAAGAAAAGAATTGGGGATTTCTGTTTGTTGATCTTTTGCCGTAAATATAGTAGGGGCGACTCGCGAGTCGCCCCTACATTTTTCCAAAACAATTATTGTTTACGCTGATTTCTTCATAATCTTAAACATCCGTCTCGATGATTTACGAAAAGTACTTCTCAATGTTCGGTCATCGGTGCGTGTTGCAGTTGTTGAACGCAAAAATTGTCTGCTAAAAATCGTTCCATCGCCTTTCACTTCTTGCAATGAATTAATAATATTGATCGTTGAGGTAGCGTTCATTATTTGTTGATTCGTTAGAACGTTTACGGCACTGATACCAAGTGATAATTCGTCGCTCATGATAAAATTCCTAATGGCAGAGCCTCTAACAATATGAGTAACACCAAGTGAATCTGCAATTTGTTGATCTGTCATATTATCTAACTGTTGTTGCGTTAGATTTTTAGAGATCATTGTTCCTTCAATTTGGCCTTGACTAAGAATAGAAACATCTAAAGACATATTTGAGCGCTTAAGACTCATACGAGTCAAATAATTGATCATCGCTGCCTGATAATTTCTACCATCCTGCAATTGATTTTCTGTAATATCTTCTGGAGTGAATTTTTTAGGAATTCTACCTTCATAAGAAATCTTATATGGCAAAACTGCAATAGTTGTTTGAGCTGTAGCCGCGAAGAATGATCCTAAAAGTAAAAGTGAGAGTAAAGCTATTTTTTTCATGTTATCGGGGTTTAATATAACATGAGCCGAATAACAATTACAATGCCAGAAAAATAACTGATTGTGAAAAATGATTACAATTTCTTATCTAAGTCAATCAAACGAACGATTTCCTGATACTTAATTAATTCAGTACTAAGGCTTTGAGCAGAATTCACATCTTTCATGTAAATAGCACCTTGCAATTCAACCGTTAATTCGTTGATTCTATCCTGAATTTGATCGTAGCTCATAGGAGATGTATGCGATTCTACATCGTAGTTACTGCGATAATTATCCTTCAACGATTTGAAACGATTGATTTGAACCTGAAGCTCTGAAGCTTTATCGAAGTTCTCTTGCCTGATTTCTTCCCTGAGCTGATTTTGAAGCTGCCCAATTTGCTCGTTTATCTGAAACTTATCCATACACTTTATCCTTTTCACTATTCAGTACTCAAGTTAGGCATTTGTTGTTAAGACAAAAAGTTAAAATTTAGAAATCTATGTTATTAAAACAAGAAGTTCGTTGAAAATCAAATAAATAACAATTTAACTTTTTATCTCACAGGCGGAGTTTTGTTATCCTTTTGCTTTGATTCTTCCTTCAAATCCGACTTTTTTGTCCAAACAACCCGTTTCGACATCTCGTCTCCCAGCAAGAAACCATAAGCTTCCCATTGTGGAACCGAATCCAAAATCACTTTTATGATGGCTGTAATCGGAATGGCAAGGAACATTCCCGGAGCTCCAGCCAAAGAACCACCAACAATAACACAAATGATGGAAGCCAATGCATTGATTCGAACGTTGTTACCTACAATTCGCGGCATCAAAATCATGTTGTCAATGAATTGAACCAAGCCGGTTACTGCCATTACACCGAGAATAGACTCTTCCGCATTGGTGTTGAATGAAAACGCAATTAGACAGTTAATAACATTCGCAACAAGAACCCCGATATAAGGAATAAGGTTAAGTAATGCTGTTAGAAGCGCCAGAAACAATGCGAATTTCACTCCAAGAATCGAAAGACCAATAAACATTAATGTGGCGAC
>CAMLET010000535.1 GCA_946479125.1 uncultured Flavobacteriales bacterium | reverse complement strand
TACGGGAAAGACAAGAATTATCTGAAGGAGAAGAAGTACGTTATTAAGCTGAAAATAGAGGAGTAATTCTAATCCCGAAAGTTTTCGGGACCAAAATTGTAAATTCTAAAGAGGATTGGGTGTTAGTTGTTCGAAATCAGAGAATAGTAAACGCTACGATTCAAATCATCCTTAACACTTCTGGGGTTTAACATTTAGCATTTTTGAATTTACAATTATTCAAAAAGTTCTTTCATCAACAGATATCCCTCCAAATCCTTTATTGAAACGGACAATATCTTTTTGGAAGTGCATTCTACAAAACTCAATTTTCCCGATTCAATAATAAAGTTCTGCTTCATTTGTTCAATGGCAGCTCCCATATCTGTACAAACCAATCCCAGGGCTTGTTCGCGTTGGATTGCCTTTTCCAAAAGTGCATTCAACTTTGCTTCGTAACCCGAATCTTTAATGAATAACTCAGATAACTGCTTAATCTCCATTAACTCGTTATTTACGATTCTGAAGTTGGTAAATTTTCCGGTGTAATAATAAGAATGTGCACAGGCTTTATTCGAAGTCGAAGCAAAAAAGATATCATAATGCAGTTTCTGTTCCACATATACATTGTCGGTAAAACGATAAGGCGTTCTTTTGGTATCTGATTTAGTAACGCGATCGTAGTAATTTTTGCTTGGGAGCTCAAGCATTTCCTTTCTGGTTAAACAATTGAACCTGCAATTCTCCAAAATGTTCTCGTTATTTCGTTTTACTAAAGGCTTGTTGTCCGGAGTAACGATCATCACCTCTTCATAAATTTGTTGCCCAGAGATCTTCTTATAATTTGAGGACAGGATTTCCGCAAGATTTTCCGTAGCAACGGCTTGACTTCTTTCCATTTTAGGGAGCAGTACTTTGCCCTTGTTATCCAATATCTCAATCTTTCCCTGATGAAAAAGAATCATGCGTTCCGGATAAAGCAGGTTAACAGAATCATGTTGTGCTGGAAATAGTTTTCCGGTAGATTGATCCATGAACTCATATTTATCCGGATACTCAAACATCACCAGCGAGCTTCCAACATTTAAATAGTTTCTGAATTTTGGCTTTGTAATCCAGTTAAAGGCGGTATCGATAGTTCCCCATACGCTATTCGATCTGACCAAACCATAATTCTTATCCTTATAAATACTTATCGGGTAATCGAACTCTGGTCCTGTAACAATAGAGCCATCTGTTTTTATTCCAAACCATTTTGTGGTACTGATCGCCTTGTCTCTGGCAAACAGGTATTCCGGATTCGCATAATTCTCCGCAGAAATGGAATCATACATTGGTTTCACGTACCAAAGCCCGGTTTTCCCATCAATAATTCCGCACTTTCTATTGGTGTTTTTTACGACAATCCATTTTCCATGATCTATTTTAAATCTAATGATGTCCTGGAAAACAATGGCTTTCTTGGTATTTTCATCCACGAGTTTCAATTCCTTATTTACCAGTGAAACATTGAATTTTCCAACTCTGTCAGATTTAGGCTGTTTCCGCCATTCCACTTCTTCGGGAGTGAGTATTGTTCCAGAATTGTCTACGTAGCAATTGGCGTTTATTTGATTTAGGTCATTCGGTTGCTGAAAAAAGGAAGCGTCCACTAAAACAGACTGGTTATTTATGAAAGCATAAACATGTTCTTTTCTCGTCATCAACATATCCAGATGGAGGTATTTATCCAATATTGTTGAATGATAATTGTCAATCCAGATTCGTTGAGAGCAGGAATCAATAACCACTTCTAATCCTTTATTTACAACGGTTATTACTCCGTTGCTATCACTTAAACTCAAAAAAAGTTCTGCCTCAGGACCGTGAAAAATGTATTCCAGATGAGAAAAAATCTTGCCATGAAAAGCATCTTCTTCTTTCTGAAAATTTCTGAAATAAAGATGAGTTCTATCCTTTTCGAGTAAGACATAACCTGTAGAATCCGTATTTATAAAGTAATTCATGACAATATCATCAAACTCATGAATCTTCGGAGCACTACCGTCAAACCAAAAAACGCTTTGAAGAAGTACACGCATCTCGTAATTGGGTTCTGAGCTAATCAATAAAGGATCTGTGGTCTCATAAATGTGACCCGACATGGTTTGAATTCGTTCTTTTTCGTGATAGCTTAGACAAACCGTTCTGAGTAAGTTGAGGTTTTCGTCATACACATCCGCTGAAAATTCGTCCCGATTCGTATCATCTTCACCAGGAAGAATAGCCCAAAAATAAGAGGTATTGTTTTGCCTTAGTGAGAAAATTTCCTTGTAAATAACAGGGGATGATTGCTTGGTTGAAACGTTCACTAAGCCGTAATACTCATACGGAATCATATAGGATTGTCCTTTTCCTGTCTTTACTTTTTCGCCGTCGAACATTCGTTTCAAAATGAATATGGGCGAAATTGTAATGTCTTTCTGATTTTGCGTGTGATATTCGTTGTATTCCCCCATTCGTTCCCATTCACTATCACCAGGAAAATAATCGTCTATTTGTCCGCCGTAACCGAAAAACTTCAATTCTTCACCAACGTACTTCTGTTCATATACGACATTATAATTCGTATCCAATAAATACCACCTGTCTTCATCCTGAGCATAGATCGGAAGAGCACACGTCTGAACTCCAGTCACCAAGGTCTATCTC
>CAMLET010000534.1 GCA_946479125.1 uncultured Flavobacteriales bacterium | reverse complement strand
GGTGTTGAAGGCCGTTCACAACGTCGTTCTAAGTACGGAACAAAACGTCCAAAAGCTAAGAAATCATAATACTTTGAACAGATGAGAAGAAGAAAAGCGAAAAAAATAGCCATACTCCCGGATCCAAAGTTCAATGAAGTTGTTGTAACGAAATTCGTTAACAACTTAATGTATTCTGGTAAAAAGAATTTGGCATTTAAAATTTTCTACGATGCTTTAGAGATCGTAGACAAGAAATTAGAAGATCAAGAAGGATTGGAAGTTTTCAAAAAAGCATTAGACAACGTAACTCCATCTGTGGAGGTTCGTTCTCGTCGTGTTGGTGGAGCTACATTCCAAATCCCAACTCCAGTTCGTGAAGGACGTAAACAATCATTAGCTATGAAATGGTTGATTGGTTACGCTCGTAAACGTAATGAGAAGTCAATGGCAGGTAAACTTGCTTCAGAAATCATCGCTGCTTCGAAAGAAGAAGGTGCTGCTTACAAGAAGAAAGAAGATACATTGCGTATGGCTGAAGCTAACAAGGCATTCTCACATTTTAGATTCTAAGAAATGGCAAGAGATCTTAAATTCACAAGAAATATTGGTATCGCAGCACACATTGATGCTGGGAAAACAACTACAACTGAGCGTATTTTGTACTACTCAGGTGTTAACCATAAAATTGGTGAGGTACACGATGGTGGTGCTACAATGGACTGGATGGAGCAAGAGCAAGAGCGTGGTATTACCATTACTTCTGCTGCTACAACAGTAAATTGGAAATACAGAAACCAAAATTACCACATCAATATCATTGATACTCCAGGACACGTTGACTTTACCGTAGAGGTAAACCGTTCATTACGTGTATTGGATGGATTGGTGTTCTTATTCTCTGCAGTAGATGGAGTTGAGCCTCAATCTGAGACAAACTGGCGTTTGGCTAACAACTACAATGTTCCTCGTATTGGTTTCGTTAATAAAATGGACCGTCAGGGAGCTGATTTCTTAAACGTGTGTAATCAGGTGAAAGAAATGTTGGGTTCTCATGCTTTACCTTTGCAAATCAACATCGGTGATGAGGATAACTTCAAAGGAGTTGTTGACTTGATCAACTGGAAAGGTATTGTATGGAATGAGGCTGACCAAGGAATGACATTCCAGGAAGTTGAAATCCCTGCAGATATTATTGAGGATGCTCGTCGTTTACGTTCAGAGTTATTGGAAGCAGTAGCTGAATTCGATGAGTCATTGATGGAGAAATTCTTCGAAGACGAAAACTCTTTGACAGAGCGTGAAATTCTTGATGCATTGCGTCAAGCGACTATCTCTGGAAAAGTTGTTCCAATGATGTGTGGTTCTTCTTTCAAAAACAAAGGAGTTCAGGCAATGTTGGATATGGTGATGGAAATTCTTCCTTCTCCATTGGATATCGAAGGAATTACAGGGATCAACCCGAAAACTGACGAAGAAGTTATGCGTAAGCCTTCTTTCGATGAGCCGTTTGCTGCTTTGGCATTTAAAATTGCAACTGACCCATTCGTAGGTCGTTTGTGTTTTACACGTGCTTACTCTGGGAAATTGCCTGCAGGTTCTTACGTATTGAATACACGTACAAACTCTAAAGAGCGTATTTCTCGTATTTTCCAAATGCACGCTAATAAGCAAAATCAAATTGATGAGCTTGGTGCTGGAGATATCGCTGCATTGGTAGGATTTAAAGATATCCGTACTGGTGATACTTTGTGTGCTGAGAATGCACCAATCATCTTGGAATCTATGAACTTCCCTGATCCGGTAATTGGAATCGCAATTGAGCCTAAAACTCAAGCTGACCAAGATCGTTTAGGTATTGGTTTGAACAAATTGGCTGAAGAGGATCCAACTTTCCGTGTAAATACGGATGAGGAGTCAGGACAGACAATTATCTCTGGAATGGGTGAGCTTCACTTGGATATCATTGTTGACCGTTTACGTCGTGAGTTTAAAGTGGAAGTTAACCAAGGTGCTCCACAAGTAACTTACCGTGAGGATATCACAATCTCTATCGATCACCGTGAGCAATACAAAAAGCAATCAGGTGGACGTGGTAAATTTGCCGACATCGCTGTTAAGATCGGACCTCAAACAGATCCAACTAAAACAGGATTGGAATTCGTTAACTCTATTAAAGGAGGTAACATTCCACGTGAATTTATCCCTTCTGTTGAGAAAGGTTTCAAAGAGTCTATGAAAAACGGAGTTTTAGCTGGATTCCCTGTTGAAGCAATGAAAGTTGAATTGGTTGATGGTTCATTCCACGCTGTCGATTCAGATTCATTGTCATTCGAAATGGCAGCGAAAATGGCTTACCGTCACGCTTTGAAAAACTGTAAACCAATCTTGTTGGAACCAATCATGAAATTAGAAGTGATTTGTCCGGAAGAAAACATGGGTGATATCGTAGGTGACTTGAACCGTCGTCGTGGTATGATGAAAGGTATGGATGATAAAGCTGGAGGTAAAGTTGTTAAAGCTGACGTTCCTTTATCTGAAATGTTCGGATATGTTACGCAATTGCGTACGTTGTCTTCAGGACGTGCAACATCTTCAATGGAATTCTCTCACTACGCAGAGGCTCCTAAGAACGTTGCAGAAGAAGTGATTGCTAAATATAATGGAAAAGTTTCCGCTTAATACAAACGAGTAATGAGCCAAAA
>CAMLET010000533.1 GCA_946479125.1 uncultured Flavobacteriales bacterium | reverse complement strand
TTCTACTATTATGCCGTACAAAAATCTGGAAGATGCAGTTGAGTTGACAAAACTTGGAGCTGGATCTTTGGTTACTTCAATTGTGACTCCTGATAACAAGGAAGCAAGAGAGTTTGTTGTTGAGGCAGCTTGTATGAATGGACGAATTTTGGTACTGAATAAAGACTGTGCTAAAGAAAGTACAGGTCACGGTTCGCCAATGCCTTTGTTAACTCATGGTGGTCCAGGTCGTGCTGGTGGTGGTGAAGAAATGGGTGGGAAACGTGGAGTTTTGCATTATTTACAAAGAACTGCAATTCAAGGTCACCCAACTACAATTACAGAAATTACACAACAGTTCCAGCAAGGTGCCGCAGGGAAAATTGATTCGATTCATCCATTCAAAAAGCATTACGAAGAATTGGAGGTTGGAGATCAATTGATCACTGAAAGTCGTTTGATCACTTCAGAAGATATTGACGCATTTGCTGCATTAAGCGGTGATAATTTCTACGCACACAAGGTAGAAACGAATTTTGAAGGAACGATGTTCGACGAGCAGGTTGCGCACGGTTATTTCATTATGAGTCTTTCAGCAGGATTGTTTGTAGATAGTTATGTCATCAATCCGGTACTATTGAATTACGGAATAGATGAACTTCGTTTTACGAAACCTGTATATGCCGGAGCAAAAATTCACATCCGATTTACTTGTAAAGAAAAGATCAGTACAGATGTTACGCCAAAAGACGACGATCCGAAAACACATATTCAACGCGGTGTTGTAAAATGGCTGGTTGAAATGTTAGATGATACAGATCAACCTTTGGTGGGTATTGCAACCATTTTAACCATGGTGAAGACTTTAGATCAGTCTCCAAATTAAGTAAGATTATACAGTGAGGTGACTGATGGCTGAGGCTCTCGAAGCCAGTCACCTCACTTTAAAATAATAAAGAATGAACCTAAAATTGACCTTAATCTTTGTTGCAATTACTTCGATTGGAGTTGCACAAGAGGTTGCCAAAAAGAATGAAGCTGTTTATGCAGAATGGATCGCGTTGAAATTGAAAAACGATTCGCTTGAAAACGTTTTGATTAAGAGATGCAATACGGTAAGCAGCGAAATTTCTACAATCAAAGCAAACCTTGATGGCGTTTTGAAGACGCTCAATTACAGCATTGAAGAACAGAACTATTACTGCAATAAGCTTACTGATTCCCTAAAAAATCTTTCAGTTGATCTTTCAGAACTTGGTGCTAAACCAAAAGCTTTGACCAATTACTACGGTCTGTGTGCCGGGCTGAAATCTGCAGCTCAATTTCCTGTGCGGGTGGTTTCCATGAGAAATCAAGGTCTTGATGAATCACTCCCGAATAAGACAGAGGAGCAGGCACAGGTATTGGCTCAACGGCTGTCTGATGAGAAAACACTTCATTCCAAGATCATTGATGAAATCTCCCGAATCGAGATGGAGACCAAGAAATTGATACAATTCAAAAATGAAAGCACTAGTTGCATCACGACTTATTCCGATCAGTTGTCAACTTTGAAGCTGTATAACAAGTCGTTGGAATTAACGAGAGCAGAAGTAAAGGAAGAATATGCTTCAACCGGACCAAGCGGATATGGTTTGATTTATCGCGAATACTTTCCTGATTTGTTTCAGGATAAAGACATTGCGTTTTGGAAAATTGCCAATAGAAATATAAATACCGGAACTGCGATTAAAACACCGGTAAAAACTGAAAGTAAACCGTTGAAACCAGTCGGTCAAGATGAGATAGCCACACAGGATGAATTGGTTACTCAAGATGAACTTAAAGCTACCGAAGCCAGCAATGCCGATTCTAAAGGTATTTTCGACATTGTAGAACAAGAAGCTCAATTTCCTGGCGGAAGTACGAAAATGGGAGAATTTATTCGCGACAATTTACATTATCCTGATTTTCCGCTTGACATGGGAATTGGTGGTCGGGTTTACCTGCGTTTTGTGATTTCAGACAAAGGAGTAGTAAGCGACGTAAAAGTAACTAGAGGCGCTCCGTTCTGCGAAGAATGTGATGCGGAAGCTGTTCGTGTAATCAAGTCGATGCCCACATGGATTCCGGGAATGAATCAAGGAAAACCGGTGAATATGTGGTATAATCTCCCAATCAAGTTCACGCCTTAACTCGAAAGAAATCATGAAATCAATTCTGACCCTTCTATTACTTTTTCTTTCTACGGTTGTTTTCGCCCAGTCATCGCGAAAAATAAATAAAGTCCTGAACAAGCAATACAATGTTCAGTTAGCGCGATATGATTCACTTTGGGCTGTCTATGATAAAGTGCATCCTGATTACATCGAGAGAAGAAATCAGGTAAAAAAGGGTAGAGATGAAGTGTCATCGCTGGTTTCAGATTCAAAATCATTGAAGATTCAGGTAGATTACTTGTACGGACTGTTAGTTGAACTTGATCAGGCTGCACCTTTTGCGTTACAATACGATTCACTTTATAAAATGACGCTGGTAGAACGTTTTCAGAATTACAAAGACATCAACCAGTATAAAACAATGTTTACCGGTGAAAAGGTTGAATGGAACGCTCAATTAATCGAAATCTCTGGATTGTTGGATAAAACGCTGCGTAACTACTGTTTGGATTCACTGGTTCGTATAATGGGATTTTACAACGAGAAATTTGGAAAAGATCTAACATCG
>CAMLET010000532.1 GCA_946479125.1 uncultured Flavobacteriales bacterium | reverse complement strand
TGCATAAGATTACCCATTAAAGCTTTCAGAATTAAAAATGCATTTAATAGTGTATATAATCAAGGAAGATGTTTATTAATCGTATCTTACAATTCAGCAATTATGAAACTCTATATTAAACACATGGTAAGCCTTCGCTGTAAAATGACAGTGAAAGAAGAATTGGAAAAATTGGATTTGCACCCAAGTGCAGTCAATTTGGGTGTAGTGGAAGTGTTAGAGGATGTTTCATTAGCAGAACGAGAACAGCTAAGAGAAAACCTCATGGAATCGGGATTAGAACTCCTGGATAACAAGAAGAGCATTCTCATCGAACAAATCAAAGGCGTTATTATCGAAATGATTCATTACTCGGACGAAACGCCAAAAGTGAATTATTCTACGCATATCAGCGAAAAGCTGAACTACGATTACACGTATCTGTCCAATATCTTTTCAGAAGTAAAAGGAATGACAATCCAGCAATTTATCATCATGAATAAAATTGAAAGGGTGAAAGAACTACTGCTTTATAATGAGCTTAATTTAACGGAGATTTCCTATAAGTTGAATTATAGCAGTGTAGCTCACTTGTCCAATCAATTTAAGAAGATAACAGGATTTTCACCTTCGTTTTATAAACGACTAAAGCAAAAAAGAGAAAGAGGTTTGGAGACAATCTGATTACTTCTCAATGAAAACCAAAAAAGAGTGTTCGCAATTACGAACACTCTTTTTTGGTTTTAGTATTTCCTAGGCTCCCATATTTACTTCAAGAGGCAAAATAGTAAGTAGTTTAACTTCTGAATCTGCTTTCTCAATCCCTATTTTTTCCTGATTTTCAATTGTTAATCGCGCAAGCAAGTAACTGATCGTAGATTCGGCTCCCTGATTCAAATTCACATGCTTTTCCTCCAAACCGTCGTAGCAACCTCCTGTACATGGATTGTAAATGATCTGAGACAAGTGATTGTTTCCTAAGAACCAACTGAATGCAATTCGCGATTTTTCGAGGTAATTAACATCGTTAAAAACATTATAAAAGCAATCCAATGCCAAAATAGTATAAGCAACATCTATTGCTTGTTCACCATATTTTTCCGGAGTTTTCCCTTTATGAAACCAACTTTTATTAGAAATCACTTTAATTCCGGAATCCGGGAAAGTATGTGATAATAAGAAGTCAAAAGATTGTTTAGCAATTTCCTTATAGGCTTCATCCCCCGTTTCTTTCCATGCATATAACAATGCTTCAGGTAAAACACTGTTGGCATAAGTCAAACAGTTTTCAAACCAAAGCCAGTTTTCTTCTGCTTCATGTCGAAATTGCTGAACCAGTCTGTCGGCCAAAAGTGTAATGTGATAACGCGTTTCGTGAGATCTTTTCTTCAGGTTACTCAAGTGAAAACCCTTTATAGTGAACGCCATTGCCCGTGGAGAATGCATGTGTTGAACACTTTTTAACGAGTTACTTATCAGTGAACTAGCCAAATCAGAAAGCTCTGTTGGCAGAATGTCCTTTTTTGAAATGAGGTATCCCAAAGCCCAAATTGCCCTACCATTTGAATCGGATAAATTAGTTTCGTTGTTTTGTTCTGTGAACTGATGATCAATGTCAACGTAGTTCAAAAATGTACCATCTGCATGTTGACAAAAAGCAATGAACTTCAAATATTTATAAATTGCCGAAAGGCTTGCTTTATTGCGTGTCAATTCATATTCCATACACATGCCAATCATTGCACGTGCATTATCATCAAGCGTATATCCTGAGTCCGGGTCGGGTTGATTGATCTTTGAAAATTGAAGCATTCCAAACTTGGTGGTTAACTTCTTGAAATGATCCAGATTGATATCTGGTAAGGCGTATTGCAGTGTAATTTTATTCGAAGTTATGGTCTTGAAGAGTTTTGCGTGTTCAATTGCCGAATTTTCCCAAGCTGTTGACGCTATTCTTTCCAAACCATTATTTCTAAGTGTTAACATCAGATCTTCATCACCTAATAAATGATTGACTCCTTTTGCCAATTGGTCTGAAGCCTGAAAGTCAATGAAGATTCCAGTGTTTTCATCCAGTAATTCCTTAGCATGAGGAATGGGAGTAGAAATGATTGGACAACCACAACTCATAGCATAAGAAAATGTTCCACTTACGGTTTGATTCGGGTCGCGAGATGTGAATAAGTAAATATCTGTCAATTGCAGATATTCAAGTAAATCTTTCAGTGACAAATATTCATTGATAAAGATGACATGTTTTCTGATCTTATTTTTGCGTACCAGTTTTTTCAAGGAATCACGATAAGTTTCACCTTCGGAACTGACTACACCCGAATGGGTTTTTCCAATGATAAGGAAAACGACTTCAGGATTTTTGCTGATGATTTCGGGGAGTGCATTTAAGGTTGTTTCAATCCCTTTTCCTGAGCTCAGCAAACCAAATGTGGATAGTACCTTTCGTCCAGTCAAATCGTATTTCTTTTTCAACTCATTTTTATCTGCATGAGGAACCAGGTGTGTTCCATGTGGGATGACTGTAATTTTACCAGCAGGAACATCATAATCATTACTCAAAACCTCCGCTGCATGTTTGGTCATCACAATTACTCCTCCGGCAAAAAGAGTCGCTGTTCTAATATTCACCTTCATTTCCTCACTCGGATTTGGCAATGCCGTATGGAAAACAATCGCAGTTGTTTTTTTTAGCGTGCGAAGAAAG
>CAMLET010000531.1 GCA_946479125.1 uncultured Flavobacteriales bacterium | reverse complement strand
GCGATTGGTTTCCATTCCACCATCATGCATGTTCTGGTAATGCGAGTAACTTCCTTCATCACAACCCAAAAACGCCATGATCTCTTCTTTCGATTTCGTTTCAAACAGCTCATGTATCTTAGACGGAGTGAGCGGATAAAGCACAAAATGTTCAGTAGTCAATTCGCATAAATTCATATTACTTTAGTTTTTCATTGTTTTGGTGACGATCAAAATCACGATTGGTTTTCTTCGCCAGATTCTTTTTTAAAGCTTCTTCCAAATCAACACCTGTTTGATTCGCCAGACAAATAAGCACAAAAAGCACATCTGCCATTTCATCGCCTAAATCTTTGTTTTTATCCGATTCTTTCTCGCTTTGTTCACCGTAACGTCGGGCAATAATACGCGCCACCTCACCTACTTCTTCCGTAAGCATTGCCATGTTGGTCAATTCATTGAAATAGCGGACACCAATGGTTTTAATCCATTCATCAACCGTTTTTTGCGCTTCTGAAATCTGCATTATTCTTTATTTTTTGAATCCATAATTATGGTTACTGGTCCGTCGTTCACCAATGAAACTTTCATATCTGCACCAAAAACTCCAGCTTCTACTTGTAGTTGCGATTGTTTTTTCAATTCCTGAAGAAAGTATTCATACAAAGGAATGGCTTGTTCTGGTCGGGCAGCTTGGGTAAAACCCGGACGATTTCCCTTTTTTGTTGAGGCATGAAGTGTAAACTGACTAATCACCAAAAACGCTCCGTTCGAATCCATTATAGAACGATTCATCTTTCCTTCATCATCCGGAAAAACACGCATTCCAACCAACTTTCCAATCAGATAATCGGCATCAGTTTTATCATCTTCCAACTCAATTCCAAGTAAAATCATGAATCCATTGGAAATAGAAGCATGAATTTCTCCATCAATTTTTACAGACGATTCGCTTACGCGTTGAACAACAATTCTCACAAATACGATTTTACGTAAAGTTAATTTCTAAGCTGGAAAGCACAAGTTAAAATCAAGTATCTTAGTATCGAACATTCAGATTATTTCTATGAAAGCAATTCTTACTTTTTGTATTTCGGTTTTATCATTTGTCGGTTTTTCACAGGTAAAATACGTTGATGGAACAAATGGAAACGATTCCAATAACGGCAACACAACTTCAACGGCATGGCAAACCATTCAAAAAGCAATGGACGAAGCTACAGCCGGAACAACTGTTTTTATTCGCACAGGAAATTACAATGAACCCAACCTGCAATTGAACGTTTCCGGAACAGCTGGATCGAATATCGTTTTCAGAAATTATGCTGGTGAAGCACCCGTAATCACTGGAAATAATCAGCAAGGAACTTTACTTTATATCGAGAATCAGAGTTACTTTCAACTTCAAGGATTAACGTTTGCAAATGCGACCGGAAATTATTCTGTTGCAGTAGAAATCACTGGAGATTCGCACGACTTTATCTTCCGTAAAAATGAAATTCACCATATCTCATGGACGGCAAATACATCAACTTTACCAAGTTCTAACGATAATGCTAATGGCTTTGTAGTTTACGGAAATACCACTGCCGGAGTTCATGACTTCATTGTAGACAGTTGCGAAATTCATCACAACACAACAGGTTTCAGTGAAAACTTAACGCTTGATGGAAACGTTTTCAACTTCGAAGTAATTGCAAATACAGTTCACGACAATAGCAACATCGGGATTGTTTGTGCTGGAAATTACGGCTTAATCGCTAACGCAAGTTTGGACCAAACCAGAGATGGATTGGTTCGTGATAATGTTTGCTACAATAACACTTCGAGTTACGCAACAAGCGCTGGAATTTACGTTGATGGTGGAAAGAACATTGATATTTATCGAAATCTATGTTACGGTAACGGTTTTGGAATTGAAGTTGGCGCTGAAGAAAATGGAACAACAACACAAATTAGGGTTTATGACAATTTGGTTTATGACAACCGTGAAGCTGGAATTTCACTTGGTGGTTATGACGTTGGAACAACAGGACAAGTAACGCAATCCGTCATTCGAAACAATACGTTTTACAACAACGGAATTAGTGGCAATTCATTGGGAGAACTTTACCTTACAAAGGTTTCAGGCTCGTTGATTGAAAACAACATATTTGTTTCGGGAACGAATGGAAAATTGGTTACAAGAGAGAATATCAGTCCACAATCCAACAATACATTTCAATTCAATCTTTGGTACGCTGAAGACGCAATCAATGCAGACATCAACGGAACAAATTACAATGATTTCGCATCAATGAACACGGCTTTAAATCAGAATTTTTCTATTTATGATAATCCTGATTTTGAAAGCACAACTGCAGGAAATTACCTATTCAATTTATTGGCTTCAAGTGCGGCAATTAACGTTGGAAATCCAGGTTCTACGCTTTATCAAAACGAAACGGATTATTCAAAAGGTCCGCGAGTTTCTGAAACCGGAATTGACATTGGAGCTTACGAATGGCATGTAACATCTATTCCTGAATCAACAGATCTTGGTTTTGAGATATTTCCTAACTCAAGTTCAGATATGGTGACCATCAAAACCAAAACACCAGGAACTTTGAGATTTGTGAACAGCGAAGGAAAAATAATCATGGAAATGTACATTCACTCAACTCAGTTTTTCAATTTCAATACGTTGAGTAAAGGTCATTATTTCGTTACACTTACAACCAAAA
>CAMLET010000530.1 GCA_946479125.1 uncultured Flavobacteriales bacterium | reverse complement strand
GAAATCAAAATGATGCTCAGGTAGTTGAAGGGAAAGCCATTTTTAATCAATTGAATTGTGTGGCTTGTCATAAGTCGGAGTTGAAAACCGGATATTCTCCCATTTCCTCATTATCTAACAAAACCTTTGCTCCTTACACAGATTTGCTTTTGCACGATCTTGGTTCGGCATTAGACGATCATTATACAGAAGGAAGCGCGAAAACGTATGAATGGCGTACTGCTCCGCTTTGGGGCCTAGGACTTTCAAAGAATTCGCAGGGAGGTCAATACTACTTGCTTCATGATGGTCGGGCCCATTCCATAGAAGAAGCAATTCTTTATCACGGAGGCGAGGCTGCGGCTAGTAAAAACGCATATTTAGGACTAGCTGAGAGTGCGAAAAAGTCACTTGTCAAATTCTTAGAATCGCTTTAATGGATAGAAAAGAGTTTTTTAAAACTTGCGGTTATGCCTGTTTGAGTGGTGTAGCAATTTCTGCGCTTTTTACAAGCTGCAATTCAACTTCACATCTCGATTTGGAGAGTCAGAACTCACAGTTGACAGTTAACGAAAGCGAATTTGAGATGGTGAAAAAAGGAAAGACAACTTATAGAAAATATGTCCTCGTTCATACGACCAGTTTGCCTTTTCCAATTTGTTTATTCAGAAACGAAGGAGCATACACTGCTCTGCTATTGAAATGCTCACATCAGGGAGCGGAACTACAGGTCTTTGGTGATCGAATAGTTTGTCCGGCTCATGGAAGCGAATTCAACAAAAATGGAGGAGTAGAAGAAGGTCCTGCAATCGATTCACTTCAGTCTTTTCCGACGGAAATTAAAAATGGTCAGATCATTATATCATTAGCATAATGAAAGCAATTTTACTCGTCATTACCACATCACTATTCGTTTCTTTTCAAGTAACCGCTCAGAGAGACTCGTCCTTTGTAAAGCAAATTCCGACTGATTCTACCAATACTATGAACATGGATGCTGTTTACAACAGGCCTTTTCTCGCTTTAGGGAAATCACCTGTTGCTTTGGGTGGTTACTTAGAAGGAAACTGGCAGTATGCTGCAACAGATGGTGTTACTGAAGGGCATCAATTTCAGGCACGACGACTAACACTTTTCGCAGCCAGCAAAATTTACCGAAACCTTAAATTCCTTACCGAAATTGAGTTCGAAGAAGGAGGAAAAGAAATTGCCATTGAGTTTGCTTCTTTGGATGTTGAACTTCATCATTTACTGAATTTGCGAGGTGGAATTGTAATGAATCCGATTGGTGCTTTCAACCAAAATCATGATGGTCCAAAATGGGAGTTTATTGACAGACCAATTGCCGCAACTCAAATGCTGCCTGCAACCTGGAGTAATGCTGGATTCGGAGCCTATGGTAAAACCTATTCAGGAAAATGGATGGTCGGTTATGAGTTTTATCTTACTGGTTCTTTCGATAATACGGTGATTGAAAATGCCGAAAACCGAACTTTTCTTCCTGCTTCCAAGCTAAATCCGGAACGTTTCGAAGAGATCAACAGTGGAAAGCCCTTGGTGAATGGAAAGTTGGCTATTCGCTACAATAAAGTTGGTGAACTTGGTTTATCATATATGGGTGGAGTTTACAATAAATTTCAGGACGATGGTTTGATCATTGATGACCAGCGAAGATTGGATGTTTTTGCCATTGATTGGAATTCTGTGATTCCGAAAGCTGGAACTCGGATTGTTGGCGAATTTGCGTGGATTTTAGTGGATATCCCTCAAAATTACGGGCCGTTTTTCGGAAGTAAACAGCATGGTGGTTTTGTTGATGTGATTCAGCCGGTTTTGAAGCGCAAAATTCTGGGTTGGTCGAAGGCTGTTGTCAATCTTTCCTGCAGAGTAGAATATGTAGATTGGAACGTTGGTCGCTTTACCGAAACCAATGGCACGCTAGGAGATTACGTTTGGAGCATTGTTCCTTCAATCAGTTTACGACCAAGCGCTCAAACTGTTTTCCGATTCAATTATCGTTACCAGGAACAAACAGATTTGTTCAATAATCCGGCTGCTTTGACCGGAGTTTTCTCACTAGGTTTCTCGACTTATTTCTAAGATTCACGCCAGGCTTCGATACGCTTTTCTCCACTGCATTCCGAAAACCACTCAGCCTGACGCGTGAATAATTGAGTGATTCGAAGCGGATGACAGGAAATCCAGTGTGCATTAGTCAGACTGAGTGTTCCGACCTTTAGCGTCGGAATGTATCGAAGTCTGGCTATGCTTCCTCCTTAACAATAACCGTATTCTTAAAGATCTTTGCGTCGGCTACAAACGTTCCGAAAGGTAGAAGAGAAGCGACATAAGCCCCAATTTTCTCTTTGATTGTCCAGCGTGTTTCTGTACTTACCCAAAACACCATTCCAACGTAACCAATGAACAGAAAACCATGCGCCATTCCTACAATCATGTTTGGTTCTTTAATGCCATACATGTATTTCAAAGGCATTGTAACAATGAATGAAAGGAAAGAAATTCCTTCCAATAATCCGAAAATGCGCAGTATTCCAAGTGCCGACTTAAAGTTCATGAGTTCAATTTTTGGCGAATTTAAGGGCTGAGAAGAATATTTCGGGTACAGTTCACCTAAAAAACAGGGTTTAATAGCTTAAACGATAAATAGTTCAAAGGTTATCGAGCGAAGTCGAGATATTGAACTATTTAATGACCAAATTCGAATT
>CAMLET010000529.1 GCA_946479125.1 uncultured Flavobacteriales bacterium | reverse complement strand
GGACCAGAAAAGGACATAAAAGAAGTTATCAATGCCATTGACGTTTACGAAAAATTGTCTCAATTGAAACCAGAGCGCTCTGCCGATTTTTTGAAAGCTCACGAATGGCTAATGAAAGGGTTGATTTCTCCCGCTGGAAAATACAGAATGAAAGGAGTAGGAATTGTAAAAGGCGAAAATGTTCAACATATTGCTCCTTCTCATGAATTGGTTCCCGGATTAATGAACGATTTGTTTAAGTACGTTTCGGATAAATCTGAACTGACATTGATTAAAAGTTGCGTGTTTCATTACGAAATGGAGTTTATCCACCCATTTTTAGATGGAAATGGTAGAATGGGAAGATTATGGCAAACGTTAATTTTGAAAACGGAGTTTCCCATATTTGAATTTCTACCTTTTGAAACCTTGATTCACCAAACCCAAAGTGAATATTATCAAGCTTTATCCGACAGTGATAAGATTGGAAAGTCAACTCCGTTTATTGAATATATGCTTGGTGTGATTCACACTTCACTTTCAGAACTCGTTCGGGTAAACCGACAAGTGGTGAAAGATTCTGACAGAATTGCGGAGTTTATCAATTCTGGAATTAAGGAATTCACCAGACTGGATTACATGAACCGATTCAAGACCATTTCTTCGGCAACAGCCAGCCGTGATCTAAAGAAAGCCTTAGATGCCGGATTAATACGTTCCATTGGTAAATTGAACCAAACGAAATATTTGGTCAATTAATCACCTCACTTTTCTGTACCAAAATGCCATTTTTGAATTAAATGAACATGAAATTGGCCTTCAGGATTTCGTTTATACTACTTATCTGCAACACTTTTACGTTGTTTGGTCAAACAGATTACGGTTTAACTTTAGCCGAACCTGATTCCGACAAAGAATTTGCATCATACACCACTCACTTAATGGTATTAGGTAATTCATACGTGATTGAAGGAGACAAGATTGTTCTCAAGTATCATGATGTTCAGTTGCTGAAAACCATTTTAAAGGATCCCAACGATGGATTAGCGGTTGATATTATCAGGAAAAGTCAATTTGCTTGCGGAACTGAAAATAGTTTGTCATCATCTAAGTTGTATGACGGCTTTTTACTGAAACCAGTTTATCGCGACGAATTGTTTGCAGTAAATACGGCGAAAGGCAATTATCGTTTTATTGGAAACATTGGTACAATTCCAAAAGAATTTCTAGGTGAAGAATTGGTGTTTTCTATTCTCTTTATTAATAATGGGAAAGTAAGTAAATACCTGATGCCTGCGCTTTTCATTTCTCGCGATTATCCAATTCAGCCACTGCCTTTTCGTTTCGAAAATACGGATACAGTAAAGCTTAGAGAAAGTGGAGTTTACACTTCAGAAGTGGTGAAATACAGCTTTAATACGTCCAAAATTATTCCACTGAAGAACCCTGTAGTAAAAGCGGAAGGTCAAATCCATTCGATTGAAATTTCTGCTTTTAGTTCTATTGATGGTGAAGAGGATAACAACCATTTTTTAGATTCTTCACGTGCTGAATACATTTCGCAAGACCTTCAAAAGCGATTGAAATTAGATCGAACAATAGTTTCAAAGCAACACGGTGAAAACTGGAGCTTAGCAAATTACCAGCTTCGTTATTTTGACAGAGATTCTTTACTGAAGTTGAATAGGAATGAACTACGAAAATTGGTTAATGACCGTAAACTGAAAGATCTTCCAATGGATTCTTTATTGAAAGAGCAACGTGTTTGTGAAGCTCGAATCTACTATTCAGGTTTTTACCTGAAGACAACTGATTCGTCAGAAATGCTGAGAGGAAATCTAATTCACGCAGTTGCGACCAAAAATTCTGAGTTGTTCAATAAAGCGGCATTTGGGGTTTACCAGTTGAAAAAGATCGATCAGGTTATTTACGACAAAGCTGTTTTCAATTTCGCTTTTGAAAATGTTAATGTAGTTGCAGCATATTGTGCTTTGTTATCCAGGGATATTTCAAAAAATCAACAACAAATTACACGTTTCCTTTTGGAATGGTCACCAAAATACAGCAGTCTTTCTATCGAAGCTCAGGAAAATCTGGTAAATTTATATTGCTTGTTGAACAGTAGTTTACTGAAAGAATGGGATGTTGCTTCGTCAAAGATGGCGCGTGTTATTCGACCTGAATTGTTCTCCAAATCGGTGAAAACAATTTCGAATAAAGAACTTTTATTGAACCTGAATTTGACGTACATTAAATATTATGGTCAGATCAACGACATGAAGAATGTACAGGTTTCCTTCAATTATATCGCTCGATATTTTACTGGTACAATATTGAAAGTGGAAAGTGCAGTTCAATTGGCTGCTTTTTACAATTCCTGGGGATCGTTTCAGCAAGCCAACAATTTATTGGAAACCTATTTGGTCGTTGATTTATTGACCGAAGATGGTGTTTTTCTTTATGCTGAAAATCAACTGTTGCTTCGACATAAAGGATTGGAAAAAGTAGATTTGTACAGTTTACAGTTGGCTCTCAAAATGAACAAAACGCGTTGGTGTAAATGGATGAACGATTATACTCAAAACCTTCGAAATCCGGAAATCAAAGGTATGTATTGCGAAAGTTGTAATAAGTGATTTTGTAAGGATCTTTAATACTTCACGTAAATACTTCCGTCTTTGTATTTGGTAATGCAAATATTCAACATGTGCGGAAATTTACAAAGTTCACCTTC
>CAMLET010000528.1 GCA_946479125.1 uncultured Flavobacteriales bacterium | reverse complement strand
TGCAGTTTTGGAAGAAAAACTGGCAAGTTTGAATTGATATTTTATTCTTAGAATAAGTAGTAAAAGGCGCAAGAAATTGCGCCTTTTTGTTTTGACTGTAAGTTGTTTTATCAAGAATATGACTTCGATTTCTGATATGTTCAAAATTAGATTTGCCTTTTTACAACCTCTCTTGTTTACCTTTCCTATTTTCGCACATTGGAAGTAAAATACACTTTTACTTTTATTTATTGAAATAGAAAATTATGAGATTTATTAAGATTGCCGCTTTAACCTTAACCCTCTTTTTATCAGCTTTTAATGGCTTTTCACAACAAGTTGAATGGAGTGATCTAATGAAGAAAAATGGTTATTATCCAGAATTCTTTTACACTGGAGGTAAGAACTTTTACAGCACAGTTGCCAGTGGTGCGTTAGCGAGAACATTTGGAATAAAACATTATTCTGATTTTATGGTTGATGCTGAGGAGAACGTAGAGTTTAAAGTGGAAGGGAAGAAATCCAGAAACGAAGGAACCTGTTTAGTTGGTGATGAAATGGTGGTGTTCATGTCTCAGGAACAAAACGATATCCAAAAACTGTATTATCAAAAGTTCGATAAAAGCTGCCAACCTCAGGGTGCGCCAGTTTACTTTGCTGAGTATTCTAACGAAAAAGGTAGCAATCGATATACTAGTTTTAATGTTTTTCAATCTGCGAACCGCAAGTTTATTTGTGTACGCTATAGCATTCCCGGAAAGAAAACAGAAACGGAATCGTTTGGATATAAAATTCTGGATGAATCATTGAACGTCATTAATGAAGGACTTTTTGATCTACCATATACAAATGCTCAGGCAAGTATCAGTACATCATTCATTTCTAATTCGGGTGAATATTACCTTGGATTAAGTATTCACAATACAACGGAAAAAGGACGAATCATTGGGAACGCTATAACCAATTATGTCATTTGTCAAATGGACGGAAATGATATGATCGAGCTGAGTTTAATGGATTTGCGAACTGAGATCTTTAATAAAGGTGTTACTGAGTTAAATTTTGCAGAAGATCCAAAAGGACTATTGGTGTTCTCTGGACTTTGGGGTACAGGTTCAGAAAGAGGAGTTGAAGGTGCTTTCTGTATGAAGATCAACATGGAAAGTAAAGATTTGGTTTCTGAAGTGTTCAATACGTTTGAGAAAGATTTTATTACAGCAACCTGGACTGATAAACAAAAAAAGAAAGCTCAGAAAAAAGAGGATAAAGGAAAAGGTTCTCCTGAATTCTACAACTACGAAATGCGTGAGTTGAAGTGTTTGTCTGATGGAAGTGTATTAGTTGCGTTGGAGCAGTTTTTCATCCGAGTTACTTCGTATACGGATTCGAAGGGTGTTACGCATACAACAACACATTACTATTACAACGACGTAATTGTTTACAAAGTAACTAAGGATAATGAATTTGAATGGGTGCAACGTATTCGCAAGTTCCAGCATTCTACAAATGATGGTGGATACATTCTTGGAATCGGAGGTTACTTTACAGATGATCAATACGTTGTTTTCTTTAATGATAACCAGGAGAACTACGATGAATCAGGACAGTATATGGTGGAAGATTCTGAAAAATTGAACTCTACAAGATCATCGAAAAGTAAGAACTGTGTTGCCAAAGCAACTATTGATTTGAGTAACGGAAATCAGGAACGTGTGATGTTTACCACTCGTGAGGAAACAGACGCTTACTGTATTCCAAAACGATTCGCGAATGATGAGGTGAATAAAACACTTTTACTTTATTTCCAAACCCGTAAGAAAGAGAAATTCGGTTTATTGAGATACTAATCTAATAACCTTGAAACATGAACGCCCTTGCTAGAACAGTCAAGGGTGTTTTGTTTCAATACCAATACAATTGAAAAATCTAACTAATGAGTACAACATTTAAATCGATAGTTTGTTTGACCTTGATTGCTTTTGCTTTTGGAAAAGTAGACGCCCAAGAGATCAAAACTACACCGTTCATAAAAACAAAATTTAAGGAAAGCCCTACTTCTTATGTATTGAATCAAACAAATTGGTTCAGTATAGCGCGTACATTTGGTGCTGGCACTGAGATTCTTCATTACGACAACTCGGTGCAAGATGTAAAATTACCATATGAAGGTAAGATAAAAAAACAGAATGCGACGAACATTAAAACGCTCATTTTCAATGGGAAGCTAACCATGTTTATGTGCGTTCCTGAGGATAAAAATCGTAAACTGTTCGTTCGGACATATAATGAGTTTAATATACCAATAGACAATGAGATGCCTCTAGAGGAATACGAAGGTGATTTTGAAACGTCGGGAGTAAATTCATTCAATATTATTCAGTCAGAAAATAAAGAATTTATTGCTGTAGAATACACTGCAGTTGATGCTGCTTCGGGAAAGGAAGCCATCAGCGTTAGCATTTATGATAGAAATTTCAAGCAGGTCTCTAAATCGGTTTATAAAACCGCATATGTTGCTTATGAGTTTAGCGTTATTTCAAGGCATTTGTCTAATTCCGGAAAATATTACATCGGAATTAATACTTACAATTTCACTGAAAAGGGAAGGGTAATCTATAGAAACTCCATAAAGGAAACGTTTATTACGAAGTATTCTTCAACGGGCAATAACACTATAAATCTTAGCTCCGGAAATTTTAACTTGGGGAATCGAGTTATTACCGGTATGATATTAAACGCTGA
>CAMLET010000527.1 GCA_946479125.1 uncultured Flavobacteriales bacterium | reverse complement strand
AGATTGACCAACTACAAAAATCTCATCATTTCTGTTGATCTCCACAAAGAAAACCTGATCGTAATTAGATGTCCCAATGTATGTAGCCTGAGTTAGCGTTTGTCCGTTTGGCAGTAACTTAGCCACAAACCCGTCTGCTTTTCCGCCCTGATAACTTGAATGAACTCCACCAGTTGTTCCAGGCAAATCCAAACTTGTGGTTCCACCGCCAAACACAATATTGTAACTGGAATCGATTTTCACCGAATAACAAGCATCGTTATTACTTCCACCGTAATAACTTGACCACATTAGTGTACTCAAGTTACTACTCAGTTTAAAAACAACTCCATCCTGCTGACCCGCATTCGCTGGTTGAAAAGCGTTCGCAGTTGGAAAATCAGTTGATCGACTACAGGATGCGACCAAACAATTCCCTAAGGAATCGAGCATAATTTCACCACGGGATTGATCTCCATAATTCGTCGTAAGCGAATCATAATCAACAGCATTCGCATAAATACAATTCGGAGTTGTAAACGTGTATACTGCAGGTGAAGTTCTTATATTAATTCCATCATTCAATGAACCGCCCATGTAGGTAGAACCAAGTAAATTATGTCCATTAGCACTAATCTTCGCTACATAAATATCTGTTCCCTGGTTTGTAAAATAAACTCCATTATAATAGAAGTTGGCACCTGCTGTCCCACCTCCGTGTGTTGATTGATAACCGTTCACAATTGGAAAATCGGTACTGGAAGTTGCTCCGTAAACATAAAGGTTATTAGCTGCATCGCAAATTAAACTGTGCGCCGTTTCTGAACCCTGAGTGCCGTTTCCACCACCCAGAAAAGTGGTCCAAAGCATCGTTTGTCCATCTGAGGAATATTTGGAAACGTAAACATCCGTAATTCCATAAGTTGGATTCGTTACCTGCGTAAAATTCGAAGTAACATCATAAGCGGAGTTATCCGGAGTTGGATATGCATTTCCGAAAACAGTTCCAGCTGAATAAGCAGTTCCATCATTTCCGTAAGTAGCCGTCATCCCGAAGTTATCCGAAGGAGAACCACTGTAAGTAGCAAACACCAATGTTGGATCAATAATTAAGGTTGCAAACTTGGAGTACTTGCCCAGTTTAAATTGCACCACATTATCGATAACCACAAAATCACATGATACTTCTTTCATGCGTCCATTCAACAATTCGTATGCTATTGGTTTTTTCTCAATGATTGATCCAAGAGGAGTTTGGATCACCAAATTCCCCAAATCGTCTACCCGAACATATTCTGCACCTTTGATCTTAAATTGAATGACAGACGCATCAGCACCGGGAGCACACCACATTTCATATTTGAACTTCTGCTCATCATCGAAGACTTTCATGTCTATTCCAGCATAAAAATCTTTTAGCGTAACCATGTTGTAACCATGAACACCAGATGCCCATTTCGACTTATCGTTTCCTAAGAAGAAATTATAATATTCGTGTGATTCGTTTTGTTTTTCAATATTGGAAACGGAATTTGAGCCTAAAAATTCAGCAGCTACAATTGCCTGTGGAATGCTCACAGAATCTGCTGGTGGACTAAATTCAAAATGTGCTTTTCTGAGTTGAGAATAATCGCGAAGATCATAGATGAATCCATGTTGTTGCACCCAAATGGTTTGTTCATGAGATTTTGATCTGAAAAGAACTGGTTTATCCCATTGTCCTTTATTCTCAATGAGTGCATGATGAATACTATGCTTGTGCTCTATTTCTTGTGCAACAAGAATAGTTGTAGAAAGCAGAGAAAGTAGAGCAATTAGAAATTTCATCACCTAAATATACAAATACTGATTATGACTAGAACAGTAGACGCTCAAAAGTGGACAATAGTTGTTTCATTAAACTTGCTTGTAACTTGTTAAAAGGGTATATTTGGACACAAATTTTTGGTATGACAACCCAGTGGCTTTTAGAAGAGGTTGCCACTATCACGGAACGCAATCTCGATCTTATAAAGAAAAAATTCACTTCTCTTTCGGAGAATCAATTGAATTGGAAACCAAATGCCCAAACCTGGAGTTGTCTGGAAGTTTTTGCTCATTTGAACGGATACGCATCTTTTTATCATTCTGCATTTAACAACAAAATTGAGATTACCCGATTCAGAACACCAAATGTGCAATTTTCAAGTTCACCTTTAGGTCGTTCTGCATGGCAAAGCATGAAATTGGGGAAGGAAAAGAATATCAAACGTCGATTCAACGCACCGAAGGATTACAATCCAACAGTTACTCCTTCTTTGGTGAATGAAAATACTTTGATTGATTTTCAGAACAGACAAAAAGATCTGTTAGACATTCTGGAAAAAAGTGTTGCTGTGAATCTTCGAAAAGTGAAAGTTCCCATTTCTATATCGAAAATTGTTCGCTTGCGTCTGGGAGATGCGTTCTTATTTGTGGCTTACCACAATGAACGTCACATGCAGCAAGCCCTCAATTTATTGAAACATCCTCAATTCCCTAAAAAATGACATACGCATACTGCAGTGCTTCAATTGCTCCATTGCGAGAAATAAATAGCGATGCTGCGGAAATGGTTTCTCAGCTCTTGTTTGGCGAACCTGTCGAAATTCTTGAAACAAATAACCAGTGGCGAAAAGTAAGATCACTAATTGACAACTATGAAGGTTGGACAGATTTTAAATTACTTGCCCCTTTGAGAGAAAAAGAATTGAACCGTTGGTTA
>CAMLET010000526.1 GCA_946479125.1 uncultured Flavobacteriales bacterium | reverse complement strand
ATCCTTCCAAAATCTCCAAATTCTTTGAAGTTGTCGGATGCGCGTACATGTCCAAATCCATTGCAGGAGCAATAAAAACAGGACATTTAGCACTCAAATAAGTTGCCATCAGGAAATTATCAGAGAATCCGTGTGCCATTTTTGCCAAGCTCGAAGCTGTAACGGGAGCAAAAAGCATCACGTCGGCCCAAAGTGCCCATTCAACATGATTGGTCCAGGAACCGGTATTTTTGTCGTAGAATTCTAATCCAACTGGATTTTCAGAAAGGGTGGCAAGTGTAAGCGGTGTAATAAAATCAGAAGAGGCAGGTGTCATCATACATCTGACATCTGCCCCTTGTTTCTTCAAAAGACGCACAGTTTGCGCCATTTTGTAGGCAGCAATTCCGCCGGTAATTCCGAGCAAAATACGCTTACCCTTTAATATCATCTTAATCCTTTGTAGGACGAGAATAAATCTGATCTGCTTTCATTTCCTCGATAGCGATAGAAACCGGTTTCGGTAACTTTTCGTAGAAACGAGAAATTTCAATTTGCTCACGGTTCTCAAAGATCTCTTCCAAGTTGTCAGTTGAAGAAGCAAATTCTTGCAATTTACTTGTCAACTCTTCTTTCATAGAAGAACTAATTTGATTTGCGCGCTTAGAAAGAACAACGATAGATTCGTAGATATTACCTGTTCCTTTTTCCAACTCGATAGTATCTCTTGTTACCGTAGAACGCTCAGCGTTAATGTTTTTAAAGCTCATATTAGCTAATATATTATTCAGTTGTTTCTTTATTTGTCAACTCTCTGATCTCCATCAAATAGTTATCGAATTCGCGAAGATACAATGATTCGGGGAATTCCGCAATAAAATTTGCGTAAGTATCTTCTGCATCTCTAATTCTTTCTTCCAATTTTGCAGTCACACTGTTCGCAGCAAGTAGTTTTTGGTTACGCAAAAGAATCGCATAAACTTCTTCTCTGTATTCAGTAACCGGATAAGTATCCAAGTAAGAATGAGCTGAAACAACTGCTGCTCTGTAATTTCCAGTTTTTGAATACAAACGCACATTCAAAATTTCTTTTGTCTGTAGTTTGAATCTCAAGTTGTTCATTACCGTATTACATGTGTCTACTCGTTCCGAATTTGGAAAACGATTAATGAAATTCTGAATCTCATCCAACGCAACTTCTGTTTCTGTTTGATCTAAACTCGGTTGCGGGCTATTGTTTACGGCACACATAGCAGCAAGGAACATCGTTTCTTCTACTAGTTTAGAATAAGGAAATTTCAATTGGAAAGAGGACAAATAGTAACTTGCCAAATACCAATCTTCTACATAATAACAAGCCATTCCCATGCGGTAATAACTGATCTCACCTTGCGGAGACTTAGGAGAACGTTGATAAACCTGTTCAAACAAACTTACACAACGATCATACTTCTCATTGTCATAAAGTCGGTTTGCTTCCTGAAATTTTGCTTCGTAATCGTCGGACTTAACAATTCTATTGTAGTGGTCACAACTAACAACTACAACTGCCAATAATGCAAGAAGAGCGGTTATGCTAAGTAATTTCCTCATTTTCAATGCTAAATCCGGTTAATTTTATTTTTAATCTAAGTTCTGAAACTTACTTTACTCTTAATTGACGTCCAACTTGCAATAATGTTGTGGGCTTGATACCATTTAAGCTGCATAATTTTGAAACAGTTGTATTGTTTCTTGATGCAATTTCACCTAAAGTATCACCTGAACGCACTTTGTAGTAACGTCTTGCAGTTGTTGCAGCAGCCGGAGCGCTTTGAACTGAAGCAATGGCTTCTCCTGTTGCCTGATAATCTGTTGGCTTTGCTCCTGGTCTAAAAATAGCACTGTGAACCAATAGGTTTTCGTCTTTCACCTCTTTCTTAGCGAAATCAATTACTTCTTCAGGATTCATTGGGGCATCATAAAAGCGAACTTCGAAATGCAAATGCGCACCGTAAGAACGTCCTGTATTTCCTCCTAAACCAATTACTTCACCTGCAGCAACTTCCTGATCCGGAGCTACTAAATGCTTGCTTAAGTGCGCATAAAACGTTTCCAAGCCGTTGTAATGACGAATTACGATCAGATTTCCGAATCCACCGTCATTCCATTTTGCATAACGCACTTTTCCAGCCCAAGCTGCACGAACAGTATCACCTGTATTCAAATCAATATCAATTCCGTTGTGGTAACGACCACTTCTGTATCCGTAGCGAGATGTTACAACTCCGGGAGCAGGAATATGAAAATCAGCATGAGCCTCATCTTGTACGCAAAGCCAAACTGTATCTTTGATCTTCGACATATCATTTCCTTTCGTAGCCGTAAAGCACGAATTGTTGTCCCATTTTTGGGAGAAATGATAAGTTGTATCGTTTACGAAGTAATTGTGCAACCAAGGATTCAAGACTCCATCGAAGCCTTTGTCTTCCATGTATTTCCAGGTTCTGTTGCTGTAGATCAACATTGTTCCTTCAGGTGTTTCTAAAGTATCCAGAACTGTTTGAGCGTTCACGCTAAGCGAACATGCGACTACGAAAAAGAGTAAGATTTTTTTCAACATATCGTGTTTCGGGTTTGTGGGAATTTTAGCTCTCGGCGGCAAAGATAAGCCATTTGGCTAGAAATCAAGTCTAAAAAACGTTAACGTGTGCTTTTTCTATCCTTTTGAACCTCTATACTTTTGCGGTCAACATCGGCTATAAACAACTCATAA
>CAMLET010000525.1 GCA_946479125.1 uncultured Flavobacteriales bacterium | reverse complement strand
AATAGCCTTGTCATTTGAATTGGTAAGTGTTACCATCTGACGATTTCGCAATGTTCCATCAAAGAAACTAACCACTTCTTTCTTCTTTCCTTCCTCAGCAAAAGTTACAGAATACTGCCAGTTCTTGGAGATTTCCCACTCATCGGTATTGTAATAGTAATCATTGGCATCAAGCGTTGAAGAACTGTTCTGAACGGTTCCACGATCCTGGGTTGACCATTTGCTATAAACCCTTTTCGTTGGATCAGCACCTAAACGTCCAACTGCCCGAATACGGTAAACAATATATCCTCTAGGGTAGATCAATGAAATACTATAATTAGTCTTAGAAGTAAGAACACGGGTTGAATTCAATTTAAAATCAAACGCCAAATCATGAGCATCTTTAGGAGTGCTGGTAGCTGTATAATCATTAATAAACGCCCATTCCAACTGGTATTCCTCGGCACCTACCATTGGATCCCATTCGATAAGAAGTTCGTCAACCTTATCATCACAATCTCTGTCAATCAATTTTCCCTCGTCGAAATCATCCAAATTCACCATTGAACCCGTTTCTGTACCGAAATCATAAATGTGTTCAGCAAAAAGATCCAAATCCAGAAATACGTTGGCAGGCAAGGTAGTAGGAGAAGTTGTAGAACCTCCGGTCGTTAGTGAAATACTTGTAATCGTAACTTCGTATTTATAAACACCATCAACCTCAAGCAACTTGGCATCATTGAACTCCGACAAAGTATTTGGTTTGTAATCAATCTCCAAAGAAGTTGTAATCGTGTTCGTGGTACCGTTAAGGTTCCATCGTTTTATTGATAGGTTAAGCAAAACATGATGCTCAGCAACAAAAGTTGTATGGTGGTGGTCAATACCCAAGGTTATCACACCTCTGTTCAACAAACTAACATCGGGTGAAGAAACGGTTGGTACCGCTACAAATTTCGCGTTTCCTGCTCCTGTTACCGTAACAGGACTACTTCCATGAGGAGTGTAAAACGAATTTTTCTCATGAATAAATGTCGCATTCGCAGAAAAGGAAACACAACATAGCACTACAGCTACTAAGGCGTATCGAATCAATTCAAAGCAGTTTTTCATCATCTTAAATCGTATATCTTATAATCTAGGTTTTTTGGAGTAAACACTCCCGAATTTTCTTCGACTACCCAATTTCTAATAAGTTCTTCCTGAGAAAGCGACTTTTTATCAATTGATTCGAAGGTGGTATAGGTGAAAATGGTACGCGGAGATTCTTCCGACACATCATCTAAATTTTGCTTAACAAAGTTACTTGGCCACATCAGCATTTCCATTTCCAGAAAACGTTGGTTCACCGCATCAAAACTGAATCTGATAACCTTATACTGACTTTTTTGAACTAGTTCAACAACTTCATAAACAATCTTCGTTTTGCTAACGAGTTTGGTAACGACGTAATTGGTACTATCCATTTTATCAATACTGGTTTGATCCATAGTCAACTTATCCATGCTGTTCGGTTTTGAGATCACCAAACGTTTCGTAGTGGTATCAATATCGATTCTACACGATTTCTCCTGGATTTGTAACTGCTCTCCTGTCTTGTAGACGTATTGATTATCGTCAAATACTTTCAAGAATGTCTTTTCAGTTTTCATCGGAAGCTTTTCCGATTTATCCAAATAATAGGTGCAGGTAATTCCCACCTGATAGTTCTTATTGGGTTGCAATCCAAGAAGGTGCTTATATTCCTTTTTGAATACTCCAAAGGAACACTGACTGGTGCTTTGAGCTAATCCTGAAAAGGCTAGCACACACACACACAATGTATAGATCAGCTTTCTCATTCTTTTGAATTGTTTTCTCGGGTTTCCTGAATCGTCATAATTCCTTTTTCAGTCTCTTTCTTCACGCGAATCAACTTTCCGTCTTCATCGTACTCGTAAAGTTTAGCGTAATTACGCTCATCCAATTCCGCCATTAAACGAAGCGTAACCGGATCATATACATAAGTGACCATACTTCCATCCACCGGGAAAACACGGATATCATCAAAGAAACAATCCGTAGTTCCAGAAGCACAAACCAGAGAAATCTGAAAACCGTCTGGTCCGACCATAGTAAATGGTCCTTCTATTCGTTGCCAGCCATCAATAATCTCACCCGTTGGTTGTAATGTAGCGGTTGTCATGGTAGAGGAAGAAACAACTATCGACGGTTTCACGTAGTTCGTTGTTGTAGCAGAAGCTCCAGCATCTTTTACCCAAGCCGACAATATATAAGTTCCCGCAGTTGGTCTGAATCCTGCAACACATTCTTCACATGTACTACGTTCCCATTCATCCGAAAACTTGTTTAGAAGGATGGTATTTCCAGTGATCAAACTTAAACTTAAACTAGTTGTACAAGAATTCACCGTAATCTCTAAAAGATAAATTCTATCATCATCCATTGCATGAGCAACATTTTGACTTGTTGCAGCTGTTGACGTAGATGCTACAGGAGTTAAACTTCCCAAGTTTGCCGCACATGCATCATCCTTGCTATTGAATGGTCCAAAAGCCTTAAACGTTGTTGTAGCTGAAGTGGAATAACTTAAAAGTGTTGTACTTGACTGATATGCATTTGCATGATAATAGTAATACAACTTAAAGGATCCAGAACAACCCGTTTGAGTAACTGAACTCTTTGAATCTGAAGGATACGTTTTTGATAAAAATCCTGCAGTTGCACAGCTGGTATTCACAAATTGTGTTTGACCAAACGCAGCAAGAGGTAAAGCCAA
>CAMLET010000524.1 GCA_946479125.1 uncultured Flavobacteriales bacterium | reverse complement strand
TCTACCAAAAAACAAGAGAGGTGTAATCGGTTTGACGTACATCTTTGGAATTGGCCGCAGCACAGCTAAGAAGATCTTAGTAGCTAACGGTATCGACGAAAACATTAAAGTTCAAGATTGGAACGATGACCAAATTGGTCTTATTCGTAACTCAATCACTGAAGTTAAGACTGAAGGTCAGTTGCGTTCAGAAATCCAATTAAACATTAAGCGTTTGATGGATATCGGATGTACACGTGGTATTCGTCACCGTAATGGTCTTCCATTGAGAGGTCAACGTACGAAAAACAACTCTCGTACAAGAAAAGGTAGAAGAAAAACTGTTGCTAACAAGAAGAAAGCAACTAAATAATCTGCTGTCTAATTTATATAGAGCAGCTTAAAAAGATTAACAATGGCAAAATCAAATCAAAAGAAGAAGAAACAAGTCAAAGTAGACGCAGCGGGTGAAGCGCATATTCAAGCTACCTTCAACAATGTGATTATTTCTTTGACGAACAACGCTGGTCAAGTTATCTCTTGGTCATCGGCTGGTAAAATGGGCTTCAAAGGTTCTAAAAAGAACACTCCGTACGCTGCACAAGTTGCTGCTGAGGACGCATCTAAAGAAGCACATGACTTCGGATTACGTAGAGTTCGTGTATTCGTGAAAGGCCCTGGAGCTGGACGTGAATCTGCTATTCGTTCTATCCACAACAGTGGAATCGAAGTGATGGAAATTATCGATGTTACCCCATTACCGCATAACGGTTGTCGTCCTCCGAAAAAGAGACGAGTATAATAGTAATTAATAATTGAGGGAGCCAGATTGTCGAAGGAAAAGCCTTAATTCACAATCTCCCTCTTATATCAAATAGAAATGGCAAGATATACAGGACCAAAAACCAAAATTGCGCGTCGTTTTCGTGACCCAATTTTTGGACCAGACAAAGCGCTGGACAGAAGAAGCTACGGACCAGGTCAACATGGACCAAACAAACGTAGAGGAAGTAAGCAATCTGAATACGCAATTCAGTTAGGTGAAAAGCAAAAAGCGAAGTACACTTACGGAATTCTTGAGCGTCAGTTCGCTAACTTGTTCGACAAAGCATCACGTATGAAGGGAATTACAGGTGAAAACTTGTTGCAACTTTGTGAAGCTCGTTTGGATAACACAGTTTACCGTTTAGGTATCGCTAATTCTCGTCGTGCTGCACGTCAGTTGGTTAGTCACAAACACATCGTTGTAAATGGAGAAGTGGTAAACATTCCTTCTTTCCATTTGAAAATTGGTGATGTTGTTGGTGTTCGTGAGAAGTCTAAGTCTTTAGAAGCAATTAATGATTCTTTGACAGCTTCAACTAACAAAAAATACGATTGGTTGGATTTTGATCGTTCAACTTACTCTGGTAAAGTATTGAGTACTCCATCAAGAGAAATGATCCCTGAAAACATCAAGGAGCAGTTAATCGTCGAATTATACTCTAAGTAGTAATTAACAATTGAATTACAGCCAAAGGATTGGTTTGAACTTCTTCAATCTTTCCAATCGCGCAACTGTGAAACAAGTAAAAAGAAGAATAATAAAATGGCAATTTTAGATTTTCAAAAACCGGACAAGGTAATTATGATCCAGTCTGACGAGCGTAAAGGACAATTTGAGTTCCGTCCGCTTGAACCAGGTTATGGTATCACTGTAGGAAACGCATTACGTCGTATCTTACTTTCTTCATTGGAAGGTTACGCAATCTCTTCAGTACGTATCGATGGAGCAGACCACGAGTTTGCAACTTTGAAAGGTGTTGTAGAGGATGTTACAGAAATCGTATTGAACCTTAAACAAGTTCGTTTCAAGCAACAAATTGATGGTACAGATAACGAAACTGTAGTAGTTTCTATCTCTGGACAAGATAAATTGACTGCTGGTGACCTAGGGAAATTCACTTCAGGATTCCAGGTATTGAACCCGGATCTAGTGATTTGTAACATGGAATCTTCAGTTAAGTTGGAAATGGAGCTTACGATCGTTAAAGGTCGTGGTTACTTACCAGCAGAAGAAAACAAGAACAGCAACGCTCCTTTCGGAATGATCTTCGTTGATTCAATCTTTACTCCAATTGTAAACGTTAAATACACGATTGAAAATTACCGTGTAGAGCAAAAAACGGATTACGAGAAATTGGTTTTGGAATTGACAACTGATGGATCTATTCATCCAAAAGATGCTTTGAAAGAAGCTGCTAAAATCTTGATTCACCACTTCATGTTGTTCTCTGATGAGCGTATCACTTTAGATACAGAAGTTAAATCTGAGACAGAAGAATTTGATGAAACTTCATTGCATATGCGTCAGTTGCTTAAAACTAAGTTAGTTGATATGGACCTTTCAGTTCGTGCACTTAACTGTTTGAAAGCTGCAGATGTTGAAACACTTGGAGATCTTGTTTCTTACAACAAGAACGACTTATTGAAGTTCCGTAATTTCGGAAAGAAATCTTTAACTGAGTTGGAAGACTTAGTAGATTCTAAAGGATTGAACTTCGGTATGAACGTAGCAAAATACAAATTAGATAAAGATTAGTATCGCAAGTATATTTTAAATAATGTCGTGATAGGTGGCTAGATTGATGCGATACTAGATCTAGCTAACCGTTACTTACGAAATTCAAAACAATGAGACACGGTAAAAAATTCAATCATTTAGGTAGAAAAACTGCTCACAGAGCAGCAATGTTATCTAACATGGCTTGTTCTTTAATTGAGCACAAGCGTATTTCAACTACA
>CAMLET010000523.1 GCA_946479125.1 uncultured Flavobacteriales bacterium | reverse complement strand
ATCTCCGGAAACGCTTGTTGTGCGGGATACAGGATCGAATACATATCCAACTTCATTTCGATAACCTCTGAAACTTCCACCAGCACCCTGTGCCTGCACGTTGAATAAATCGCTTGTCAAAAATGCAGAGGCTAAATAAGGTGTGTTTTCCGTAAAACTTCCGTCATTGTCTCTATTGAAATCCAACAAAGCTTCATCATTATTTTGTCCGTTTGCCAAATGGAAATATCCATAAGCCGGATTTATTTGTGTCTGGAATTGCTCGTCGATCCATGAACGATTTGCCGTAAATCCTACTTTAAATTGTCCATCAGCTCCGAACAATGTAAGAGACGTTGTAACAGAACCAGAAAAATTTCTGGAAACGTATTTCGGATTAGAACTTGGTGAATAATGACGTAGCCCGGGATTATAACCAGAGTTCATTGTTCCGTAACTTCTGCTTTGTCCCTCAAACTTTCCACTTAGACTTCTGCTATAACTTAAGTTTGTTAATCCTGCTCTTGAATTAAATCCTGAACTGAATGAATTGGTAAGCATCGCATTATCAATTTCACTACGTTTCACTTTTTTAGAAATACTGAAAGAGGGTGAAAAACCTGCACCATTTTCAGAACTTCCTGAAAAATTCAATCCAAAATTGGAAGGTTTTGCCAATTTTTTCAGTGCAAATGATGCCCCCAAGTTGACATCTAGACCTAAGCCTGTGTAATTGCTATAGCTAGCACGCCAGCCCAAATTCACTTTCAGAGAGTTCCCCAATTGTTTTAGGGAATCAATTGTTGACTGGCCAGCATCACTTTCAGGATCAGGAACAGATTCGATCTTATCACTTAATGTTTTTCCAAAGAACTCCAAATCACCAATATTTACACTCGCGCTAATGTCTAACTGCGGTTTTTGGTGAAGTACTTTTGTTATTTCATCTCCATTAAAATCATCTGGTATACCACGCATGTTTCTTAAAATAGAACCCACATTAAGGTTCCAGCCCAAACCAACCCAGCTTGCTTCCTGATCCATGGTAACACCAGAATTATAAGCGATGTTAATAGGATAACCTTCCACATCCATCAATGGAATATTGTAAGTAAAGTCACCAGTAAATGGATCAACCATGTCCGAAACCCCGATTGGAGTAAAACCTTGAACTTCAGGCTGAGTAGGACCTCCACCTGATGCAAGACTAATGTTCGGACTGATTAGGCTTAAGGAAAAGATGATGATCATAAACCATGCTAATTCCTGAACGCTTCTTTTGTCTTTCTTTTGAGTATTCACGTTACTTTATTATTTGATTTTTAATTCGGGGTAGTTATGTTTCAAAGGCGCGAGGTCAATTACCACTAGAGAATCCTCCAGGTATTTTGGCATCAAAACAACTTGCTTTATATTTTTAAGTGTTTCCGGAAATTCTAACTCGAAATAAGAACTATTTCCGAACGTACTTCCAGCTTGAAATAAATAGGCGCTACAATCAAGTGTATCAGAATTCTGCGTAATTGCCTTAACATCACGTTTAAATGTCACACTGTAATATTCTGCTTGTTCTGTCTTAGGGAACTTGCTCTGAGAAAACAAATTTCCCTGATCAACCGATATCCTTAGCGAAAAAGATGAACTCGGAAGAGATTTCATTTTCTTGTATTCAGCTTTGGCTTCTTCCTTCGACATATTCTCCATGTTTTCAGCCACAAGTTTCTCAACTGGTACATAGGTCAATTCATAATTTGCAGCTGAAACTTTAGTCACTTGAAAATCTTGTGGATGCTCAGCTACATAGCTTATGTAATTAGAAGAAGTCAAGGTAGACGAACAACTATACATAAGAATTAGGGTGGAGATATATGCTAATCGCATTTTCATTTTTTCTGCATCAACAATGTAAAATGTTTCCCTGAGGAGGCATCCCAATTAATATTATAAGTTCCCTTTTTAAGATTCAGCTCGCTTAGATCACAGACAAAGTATCTTGACTCAACATTTTGAATACTCGTTGTGGTATTCAGTTCTTCTCCAGCTACAATTTCCTTAAATGTTATGGCTTGAGCTTTGATCTTGGTTCCTGAAATTAATGCTTGCAACTGGAAGTCACCATTTTCATCAGTTGTCACATAAAGCTTATCATCCGTCAATTCAATGATGCGGTTATCTACCTTCATTTTCAAGACATGATATACAGCCGTTGGTGATACCGGAGCAGATTTAATAAACTTATAAACTTCGCTTTGTTGCACTTGTACACCGTTGTAAAGCAAAATCACTTGCCAGGCATACCATGTACCTTCCACCAATTCATGATCTATTTCAGAATAACTAATGGAATTAGACAGTAAATTCTGACGTTGAAAAACTGGTGAATTTTCCAAAATAGCTTCTGCGGCGGTTTGATCTTCTCCTACCTGAACCACAGATAAACGCACATTCAAGCGCGGATCATTTTCCAAATTGCTTAAGGTGGTTTGCCATACAAACAATGGCTCGTCTTCTTCAATCGTGTCAGCATCCAAAGGCATTGACAACATGATTGGGGTGGTGGAATACTGTGCGAATGAAATTCCTGAGCATAATGTTAGCAAACTCAGAAGGAAGGTCAATTTCTTCATTTATTTTTATGGTTTAATGTGATTAACATTTGAAAATTGAGATAGAATTGTTTTGTACTGTTTGGATTCGTGATATTGAAAAAGGTGGTTTCCGATATCAACCAACGTTGAGCTGTAAGTTTCCAGGTAAAAAATGGACTCGGACTGAATGTCCAATTCAAT
>CAMLET010000522.1 GCA_946479125.1 uncultured Flavobacteriales bacterium | reverse complement strand
TTTAAATCTGGACTATTTTTACTCGCTTTATTCTTCGCTTCGAGCATTTCTTTTGCTCAGGTAAAAGTGCAGGGAAATGTGGTCGACAGATCTTCAAAGCCATGGCCGGAATTGCCGGTTTTATTGGCGAATCAAAAGGACACCATTATCGTGCTTACAGATCGAAAAGGTGAATTTGAGTTCAAAAATGTAACTCCCGGAACTTATCGGATTTTATTTGAAGAAGGCATAGGAATTCGTTCTATGGAGGTGATCATTCCAAATCTGGAACGCGTAACCATTCCTGAGATCAAACTGAATGAAGGTTATCTTAAGATCGTGGATATTCAGGTTGATAATTTTGATATTGACCCGATTCGTCCGCCAGATTTTGGAAAGCTATTAACAGGTGGAATTGAGAAACTCCTGATTTATTCTACTGTTGCGAGTTCCAATAACGAATTGACTTCCAATTACAATGTTCGCGGTGGAAATTACGATGAAAACCTGGTTTATGTCAACGGATTTTTTGTTAATCGTCCGTTCTTAACCCGTTCCGGACAACAAGAAGGAATGAGCTTCGTGAATACCTTAATGGTTCAGAGTTTATCCTTTTCCGGTGGTGGATTCCAGGCACTTTATGGAGATAAACTGAGTTCAGTTCTCGATATTAAATATAAACGACCAGATTCACTTCGTGCTTCGGCATTGGTTGGTTTATTGGGAATGGAAGGTCATTTCGAAAATAAATTCGGTGAACGTTTTCGGGTATTGTTTGGAACACGTTACAGAGCAAACGGTTATTTATTGAACTCACTTCCCGCTAAGGGAAATTACAATCCGGTTTATTGGGATGCGCAGTTATTGACGACTTACGACATTACTGAAAAGTGGGAATGGTCGATTTTAGCTCATACATCTTCTAATAGATTCCGCTTTGCGCCTGAAACACAGAAAACTGACTTTGGAACGTCGAATGAAGCATATTCCTTCAACATTTATTTCGATGGTCAGGAAAACACACGTTTCCTAACTTCTACAGTTGGTACTTCATTGACTTACAAAGGCGAGAAATACCGAGGTTCAACTTATTTTACAGCTTTCAACTCCAATGAGTCGGAGAACTTTGATATTCAGGGACAATACTTTATCAACGAATTGGAAACCGATCCTTCGAAAGAAGAGTTTGGAGACTCCATTGCTGTTTTGGGAGTTGGAACTTTCCTGAATCATGCAAGAAATCAGTTAAATGCTTCCATTTTTACTGCTTATCACGATGCTAGTTTTAAGTTGAAAGAGTTTTCTACTGATCCAAAAGAAGATCTCATTTTCAGCAATACATTGAAAGTTGGTGGAGGCGTTCAGTTCGATGATTTTTCGGATGTGATCTCTGAATGGCGAATGATTGATAGTGCCGGGTTCTCCCTTCCACAAGGAAATACAGAGTCTGTGCAGTTGATGGAAACCATTAAGAGTAATCTTTCTATCGAAAATCAGCGTTATTTCGCTTATGCACAGGAAAGATTTGAATGGCGTTTCAGAAGAGATTCTGTTAAACTGACAAAGTACAAATATGACATTAAAACCGACAGAGATAAGCTGATTGCAGATTCAATCATTCAAAGAACGAGTGGGACAGTTCAGTTGGATTTTGGAACGAGAGCCGTTTATACAACGTTCAACGATGAGTTTTTTATGGCTCCGAGAGCGAGCTTGAGTATTATTCCAATCAGATACGCTTACCACGACAGCAGTTTTATTCGTCGATTTGTAAAGTACAGCTTTGCTGCCGGGATTTACAATCAACCTCCGTTTTATAGAGAATTCAGAAAGTATAACGGAACGCTGAATCCTAACGTAAAGTCGCAGAAATCGGCGCACTTTGTTGCTGGAATGGAATACAATTTCTACATGTGGAAACGTGTTGTTCCGTTCAAATTTACAGTTGAAGGTTATTACAAATACATGTGGGACATTAACCCATACGAAATTGAAAACGTTCGTATTCGCTATTATGCAGATAACATTGCGAAAGGTTATGCGACCGGATTGGATATGATGCTGAATGGGGAATTTGTTCCCGGATTGTTGTCGTTTTTCAAAGTAAGTGTGCTTTCAACTAAGGAAGATATTCTGAACGATCAATACACCAATTATTACAATGCGGCTGGTGAAGTGATCAAACCGGGAATTAGTGAAGATCAGGTTGCAGTTGATTCAGCTGTTGTTTATCCGGGTTACATTCGCCGACCTTCAGATCAGCGAGTGAATGTGGGAGTGTACTTCCAGGATAAAATGCCAGGATTTGAGCGTTTGTCTGCAACGTTAGGCTTGAACTACGGCTCACGTTTACCTTATGGTCCGCCGGATTTTACGCGCTATAAAGATACCTTGACGATGAAGGCTTATTTCCGTGTCGATCTTGGTTTTTCATTCAGTTTACTTCAGGTAGATCCTAAAAAGCCAAACAAACATGCATGGCAGAATAAACTGTCAGATTGTGTTGTTACGGTTGAGTGCTGGAATTTGTTGGGTTACAACAATGTACTTTCAAAGCAATGGATTCAGGATGTTTCCGGGAAATACTATTCTATTCCAAATTACTTAACGTCCCGAAGATTCAATCTTAAGTTACTTATTCGGATCTAGAGAGCAAAAAAAAAGAGCCACCCCAGAAGAATGACTCTTTATAAAAGTATTTGTGGAGTTTATTCCTTTACAATCTTTCCAGAAAGCGATTTTGATTCTGAATTGATTTGTACAAAGTATAAACCTTTCTTATAGTTTGAT
>CAMLET010000521.1 GCA_946479125.1 uncultured Flavobacteriales bacterium | reverse complement strand
AGACTGGTCGAGGCAATTCATTGAGGCACCTTTTTGTAAAAGCATATTCGTAGCAACAAATCACGGATTGAGAGAATTGGCTTATCAATCCGGACAATGGAAACCGAAACGCACTTTTTTCTTAAACAAGCAAATTACAGCAATTGCCAAAGATTCGAAACGCATTTTCGCACTCACATTCGAAGGGGAAATTTATGGGGTAACGGAGCAGGGAAACTGCAAACTGCTTACTAAACTGGAAGAAAATTACCATGCGTCCCAGCTTACCTATCACCAGGGAAAACTGTTCATTGCTACCAACCTTGGGCTGATTGTTTTGAACTTAAAAACAGGGTTAAAAATAGTATTGAACCGATATAAAGGATTGAACTCAAATAACATCAGCCGGTGTTTGATTGTCAATGAAAATTGCTGGCTCTCCACCGGAAAAGGCCTTCATAAATTGCCCTTGTCCGCTATTCAAAAAAATGATCAGCCGGGAAGAATCATTTTGCGTAATGTGCTAGTGAATGGGAAAAAGAGAAATCCAACCGCACTCCGTGATCTCCGGTATTCAGACGATTTGAAACTCCGGGTGGATGGATTAAGTTACCGATCGAATGGAAATTTCAATTTCGCTTACCGATTTGCAGGCGATCGGACCGGCTGGATTTTAGTTCCTGCGGCGGTCAAAGAATTGACCATTCCAAGGTTGCCTTTGGGAAATGTAGAAATGGAAGTCAAGCTAATTGATCACGAAAATCGGAGTTCATTAAATACACTTCACATCAAATTAGTTGTTCAGGCTCCTTTTTGGCAGCGCTGGTGGTTTTATGTGTTCAGTGCAGCACTCATTATCGGAGTGAGTTACCTGATTTTCAAAAGAAGGATCAGGCAGCTGCACGCCAGGCAAGAATTACGCTTGAAACAATTGCAACTGGAAAATGAATTGCGTTTGACGCAGCAAAATGCTTTGAAGGCTCAAATGAACCCCCATTTTCTATTCAACGTACTGAATTCGATTAAGGGATTCATTTACGAAAACGACAAAAAAAATGCGGCAAAATATTTGGGAGATTTTTCCAGTTTAGTGCGAAAAGTGTTAGAAATGAGTGCCTAGCCCAGTGTCTCATTGGCAGATGAATTAGAAACCCTGGAACTGTATATCAGTTTGGAATCCATGTTGCTGGAAGATGACTTCTTGTTCCGGCTTGAAGTAGATTCCATGCTTGATACCGGCGGAGTCCACATTCCGACCTTGTTGCTGCAGCCTTATGTGGAAAATGCCTTCAAACACGGTTTACGTCATAAAAAAGGATCCAAACGATTGTTGATTCATGTGTCGGAAGATCAAGAAAACGAATTGCTTCTTATTCAGATCACGGATAATGGAATCGGAAGAAAAGCAGCCGGAGAAATCAATAAAAGCCAGAATGCAGCGCATGAATCCTTTGCTACCAATGCCAATGAAAAACGCATCGAATTGCTCAATTTCGAGCGAAAAGGAGTTGTTGGCGTAGAGACAGAAGATTTGATTTCAGAATCAGGTGCAGCTGCAGGAACACAAGTAACCATAAGAATTCACTTATAAACAAAAGATGAGGGCATTATTGATAGATGATAATACGCAAGCCAGAAAATTATTGCGTTTAATGCTTTTGGAGTACGGTCCAGATATAAACGTCATTGGCGAGGCTTCCAATGCAGATGAAGGATTGGTACTGACCGAAAAATTGAATCCGGATGTGCTGTTTTTGGATATTGAAATGCCTGGAAAATCAGGATTGCAGCTAGCACAAATCCTCCAAAAGAAGGGAATTGCCTGTGCGATTATTTTCACTACTGCATACAACTCCTATGCAATTAATGCATTTCGTTTATCTGCTTTGGATTATCTATTGAAACCCATTCAAGAAGATCAATTGATAGAAGCCATTGACAAGTTAAAAGAGCAACATGAAATTGCGGAGAATTTGAATCGGCTTCGGGTGTTGAGCGACAACCTGCATGAGCCCAATTCAACGTTATGTATTCCGGTGCAAGGTGGCAGCGAGTATTTGCCTATCCAGGAAATTCTTTATTTAGAGGCAGATGGTTCGTATGTGCGCGTAAAATTTGTGAATGGAAAAGAAAAAGTGGTTTCTAAAAACTTAAAGTATTTTGAATTCTCGTTGGAGGAATCGTCCGTCTTTGTGCGGTGTCATCGTTCTTATTTGGTGAATATGCAACATTTGGCGTTTCATTCGAAAAGTAATGGTGGATGGCTAAAGCTTAAAAACGGTTCAGAAATACCGATTTCCCGAGAACGCAAACAAGCGGTTTTGTCGTTTTTAGATACCTTAAACAGGTAAAAATTCCATAGACAAATCAAACGAAATCAACCCGTTTTACGCATTTGTAATTCGGGTTGTTTGTTGTTTACAAACTGGAAACAGTCGTTAATAAAGTGTTTTAACTAATAAAAAAAGAGTTATTCAACTTTGAAGAAATTAATTATTGTTCCTAATGAAAAAACTACTCTTATTATTAGCGTTTGGTCCACTTTTTTTGTTTCAAACGTTGGCTCAAAAAACCGTATTCTACCTCAATGAAAAAATGGCGGTTGGCTGTTATGGTGCCAATGAGATGACAGATTTTACAAAGAAAGTGACGGTAACTTTTGACAGCGAAAAAACAAACTTGTTTTTCTCTAGTGTTAGTTGTAAGAAAAACGAAGATTGCACCAGTTATGGGGTTTTCAATGCAACCACCGGAGGCGTACTTTATTTAAACAGAGACAATAATTTGGGATTT
>CAMLET010000520.1 GCA_946479125.1 uncultured Flavobacteriales bacterium | reverse complement strand
CTCCATTGGCAATGAACGAAGTAATTACTCCTGTTACTTGTTATGGTGGTAGAGACGGAATTATCGATGTTAATCCAACAGGAGGAACACAACCTTACAACTATACATGGTACAATTCAATGTACAGTTTATCAGCTCAAACACAAGATTTGAACGGATATGAAAGTGATACATTCCAATTGGAATTGATCGATTCTAACAACTGTTTCTACGAAATGTTCTGGTTTATTCCACAGCCTACAGAATTGGCGGCTTCATTCTCAAGTGATAACGTAAACTGTGCTGGTGGAGCTGACGGATCTATCTTGGTTGATGTTACTGGAGGAAATGGCGGTTATACTTACAATTGGTCAAGCGGACAAACTTCTGAAGACATTATCAATGTTCCTGTTGGAGTTTACGATTTCATGGTAACCGATTCTAAAGGTTGTCAGGATTCACTTTCTGTAGAAATTTTCGAACCCCTTCCTGTAAGTGCATGGTTCGAGATTACTCCGGTTTTATGTAAAGATCAGTACGATGGTGTGATCATTACTCACGCTGGTGGTGGAACAGGAAATTACACTTACTCTTGGTCTAACGGCGAAACAGTAAGCAACATTTCAGGTTTACCAACTGACTTCTATACAATCAATATCGAAGATGTGATCGGATGTACATTCGACACAACTGTTTTCGTTTCTAAGATCAACGAATTCTGTCTTTTCCCGGTAAATACAATTTCACCAAATGGTGATAACTACAACGATACATGGATCATCGACAACATGGAGGTTTATCCTGATGCTGAAGTTCAGATGTATAACAAATGGGGTAATATGGTTTGGAATCACAAAGGCGTTTATGAGCCTTGGGATGGAAGAATCGGTGGACAAATTGCTCCAACAGAAGTTTACTACTATATCATTTATTTAAATAACGCAGACGGTGACAAGATCAACGGCTCGCTAACAATCATTAAGTAATTAAAGTCATGAAAAAGATAGTTTTAATCGCAACATTTGCAGTATCAGGAATTGTATCTTGGTCGCAGCAAATCGGACTTAATTCTCAGTATCTCTTTAATGAAACTGTAATTAACCCAGGTGCAACAGGTGCAAAATCTTATGTGCCGGTGCAGTTGAATTTCAGAAAACAATGGGTACAGTTTCCGGATTCTCCAACAAGTCAGTATTTATCAGCGCATGGATATGTAGGTAAAAACTTTGGTATTGGTGGAATCTTATCAAATGAAGTAGCTGGTCCTTCTCGTCACACAGGTTTGACATTGAACATGGCGTACCAATTGCGTTTGAGCGCCGACCAAAACCATAAATTAGGTCTTGGTTTAGGATTGAGCATGTCACAACACATTATTGACCCAACGCGTTTGACAACGTACTTGCCGGATGATCCTGCTGTAGTTCGTGGGTTCAACAATACATTTGTTCCGGATGCAAATTTTGGCGCTTTCTACTTCTACAAAGACAAAGCTTTTGCCGGAGTAAGTGCACGTAACCTGGTTCAAATGGATAGAGATCTTTACAATTTCGAAAATCCGTTGATCAACCTGAACGTAAGAAATTACTACTTCATTGGTGGATACAAGTTTAAATTGTCTCCTAAGTTCGATTTGAAAGCGACAACTCAATTACAAGTTATTGAAGCTGGAACCTGGTCGAACGATGTAACACTTTTGGGAATTTACGACAACAAAATCTGGTTAGGTGGTTCTTACCGTCATAACGATGCAGTAGTATTTATGGGTGGTGTTCAGTTCGGACCATTCCGAGTTGGATATGCTTATGACTACACATTAACAGATATCGCAGATTACTCTACAGGTTCTCACGAGATTTTCCTTGAATTGCAATTGTTCCCGAACAAACGTACTTCAGGTGGAGGAAATGGTGGAAACGAGCCTTGGATCAAGAGAAATAGAATTTACGCTCCAGGAATCTAATCATGAAGAAGTTTTTCTTTATATCCTTCCTATTCGTAAATGTGAGTGCGGTTGCACAGTCGCTGGATGTGGCGCGTGCCGAATTCAACAGATACGAGTATGAACGCAGTGCCAACATCTATTCGAAGATCAACGAATCCAAAAAATTGGAGACTGATGATTTGAAGAAGTTGGCATATGCGCAATATGTTAATGGCGATTTCGCAAACTGCCTGAATTCGGTAAATGAGTTGATCAAATCCAATACTGCAGATGCGATGCATTACTTGATGCGTGCTGACGCTTTGAAGGCAACAGGAAGTTATGCGGATGCTAAAACGGCATATGCACTTTATTTAACGAAAGATCCTTCTGATAATGTTCAGGTAGATGTTGCTTCCTGCGATTATCTTACCGATGCGCGTATTATGCAGGGAGCATCTCAATACTCGTTGATGTACAACACCAGAAAAGCAGATAGTCGTTACAACGACAGTGCGCTTGGTGAGATCGTATTTCATGAAATTGGAATGGATTCGGCAAAAGTGAGAATGGATATTCTTCCTTCTAATGATGCTGAATTGATGCTGATGCGCCCATTCTTGTGGCGAGATAAGATTGAAAAACAGATCTTTTTCCCGAACAAATTTGATCAATGCGCCATTACTTCTTTAAGTAAAGATCCGAATTCGAACGTGGTAGTTTTTACTGCTGTGGATATGTTGAGCGCACGTGATGTGGACAGAGCGCCGCACTTATACGTTGGTACATGGGTAGAAGAACGTTTGGAAATTGAAGATGTAAAAGCCTGGAAATTCAGTTAATTCGACGATAAAGGTTCTACAGCTTTT
>CAMLET010000519.1 GCA_946479125.1 uncultured Flavobacteriales bacterium | reverse complement strand
CATAAAGAAAACTCAAGAAGTATGAAAGCTGGAATTATTGGCGGAGCAGGATATGCCGCTGGAGAACTGATAAGTTTACTGAGCCGACATCCCGAAATAGAGTTGGCATTCGTGACAAGTAAAAGCCAGAAAGGAAAGTCGGTGCAAGCGTTTCATGGTGATTTTGGAATTTCTTCCAGTTTGTATTTCATTGCAGAACATCATTTTGCAATAGATGTTTTGTTTCTCTGTGGAGGACATGGTTATTCTAAAATGTTCTTTTCAAAAAATGAGGTTCCCGCAGAAGTAACGGTTATCGATTTAAGTACAGACTTTCGAACCAGTGAAGCGTTCGTTTATGGATTGCCGGAACTTAACGGAAAGAAACTCAGTAATCGAATTGCAAATCCAGGTTGTTTTGCGACCGCAATCCAATTGGCGCTTTTACCCGTTTTGACACAGATAAATGGCAGTGTTCATGTCAACGCGATCACTGGATCCAGTGGCGCTGGACAAGCGCTCTCTGAAACGGGGCATTTTTCCTGGCGTTCATCAAACGTATCGTCGTATAAAGTATTGGAACACCAACATCTTGCTGAAATTGAAAATACATTTTCACAAAACAAATCGACAATTACTGAACTCAATTTTGTCCCAGTACGAGGGCCTTTCACTCGTGGAATATTTGCTACAAGCTACTTTGATACAGATTTGAATCAGAAACAGGCTTCAGAGCTCTATCGGGATTTCTATGAAACAGCGGCCTTTACCAAAGTAACTTCTGAAGTCGATTTAAAACAGATAATTCAGACAAATTTCTGTCTTATTGAACCCAAGATCATCAAGAATAAACTCGTGATTACTTCGGTCATCGATAATCTACTCAAAGGTGCAGCTGGACAGGCAGTCCAAAACATGAATTTACACTTCGGATTTAAGGAAACTACAGCATTAAACTTAAAACCGGGAGGATATTAAGGAAACAAATGAAAACAAAATTATATAACGTCTATCATCCCTGGAATACTTCATTCAACAAAGCACTAGGGACAGAACTTACAGACACGAATGGGAAAACCTATTTGGATCTTTATGGCGGACATGGAGTGATTTCCATTGGTCACAATCATCCAGTTTGGAAAGATGCGCTGAAGAACCAGTTATATCAAATTAGTTACTATTCCAACGCAATTCGAATCAATGAACAAGAGGAAGTTGCAGCGCTTTTTGAACGAGTTTCAGGTATGAAGAATTACCTGTTGTTTTTGTGTAACAGCGGTGCAGAAGCCAATGAAAATGCAATGAAAGTCGCTTCTTTTCAGGCTGGGAGAAGCAAGATTCTGAGTTTTGAGAAGGCATTTCATGGTCGAACAGTAGGTGCAATTTCAGTAACGGACAATCCATCCATCGTGGCACCATTTGGCAAAGAATTGAATCAGAAGAAGATTGCTTTTGAAGATGAGAGTACTTTATTGAATGAACTTTCTACTAAAGAATACGCCGCAGTAATTATTGAAGGAATTCAGGGTGTTGCAGGTGTTTACGAAGCTTCAACCAATTTTTGGAAGGTGCTTCGAGAGACGTGTGACGCTTCTGGAACCTTGTTGATTGCCGACGAAATTCAAAGCGGCTGCGGACGAACTGGAGATTTCTTTGCATTCCAGCATCATGGAATTCGGCCAGATATAATTACGATGGCAAAAGGAATTGGAAATGGGTTTCCAGTTGCGGCGGTGCTTCTCGATGAGAAAATTGAGGCAAAGAAAGGTCAATTGGGAACGACGTTTGGCGGAAGTTATTTGGCTTGTGCTGCAGTGAAATCTGTGATTGAAGTAATAGAAACGGAAAACCTGATGCAGCAAGCCTCACAACTTGGACACTGGATTCAAGAAGAGTTGAAACAACTTCCTGATGTGGAAGAAGTTCGTGGTCGAGGATTAATGATAGGAATTAAAACAAAAATCAAAGCTCTTGAATTGCAACAGGTTTTATTAAATGAAGGAATTGTCACTGGTACGTCTACCTGTCCATTTACGCTTCGAATTCTTCCACCATTAACTATCTCTAAATCTGAACTGGAGCTGTTTTTGGCTGTTCTGACGTCTAAAATTCAATCCAAATGAAGCAATTCACTCAACTCTCCGATGTTTTCAATCCGCAAGAATTAATTGAAAAAGTGCTTCGAATGAAAGGTGTTCAAGACCTAGACTTTGGTAAAGGAATGAACCTGTCTATGCTGTTTTTTAACCCAAGTTTACGTACACGATTAAGCACGCAAAATGCAGCATATAACCTTGGAATGTCGGTTTCAGTGCTGGAAGCTAATCAAGCTTGGAAATTGGAAACTGAATCTGGTGCAATAATGAACGGTAATGCTCAGGAACATATTCAAGACGCCATCCGCGTGATGAGTTTGTACACTGATATTCTTGCTGTACGCGCGTTTCCTTCGCTTGTGAACCAGGAAGATGATTATTCCGAAAAATTGTTGAATGCTTGTATCAAACACAGCGAAAAACCAGTGATTTCCTTGGAATCGGCTATTCGACATCCGTTACAATCGTTGACGGATATGGTAACGATTCATGAATTCGGGTTAAAACGACCAAAGATTGCGGTGACTTGGGCGCCACATCCAAAATGCCTTCCACAAGCAGTTGTAAACTCTTTTCTAGAATGGTCAACAGTTCTGGATGCTGAAATTGTGCTTGCTCATCCAGTAGGTTATGAGTTGGACGAACAGTTTACAAAAGGGATTCGTGTGACAAACATCCAGCAAGAAGCTTTGGAAGGAGC
>CAMLET010000518.1 GCA_946479125.1 uncultured Flavobacteriales bacterium | reverse complement strand
GACAATCGCAGCTGTAACTCCTGAAAACCCTAATGATTTATAACCCGGATTGTACTGATGCCTGAAAAAAGAAATAACAGACGACCCCAGCATTGCGCCGATAACGAGTGTCCAAAACAGTACTTCACCCATGGCTTCACCGTGCAATACAATTAAAGAATTTTCCACTATAGGACCAAAAAGGAACATTGTTAGCCCGTTAAAAATCAAGTGCATGGCATCCAAATGCAGAAAAGCATGTGTGAAAAACCGATAATATTCTTTGTATTGTTTTACCGCATAAGGATAGAACAGGTAACGATCCATAAAATCACGGTCGTTGAACGCTACCAGAGAGACGATTACGATTATTCCGAGTAAAATGTATGTTGATAAGTTTCCGGCTTCTAACATATTTTCTAGCATTATCTTTAGCACAAAATTGTCGATTTCTTACCTATGAGAATACTATTTAGTCTAATGTTTTTAAGCACTGTATTGTGTATTACTGCTTGTAAAACTGATAGACCAGCTACTGACCCCGTTTTTGACGATAAAATTAAAATGAAAGAACGCCTGGAAATGGCTTTAGATCAAGACTTAATTGAGGAATTGGGGTTTGACGAGAAATTTGCGGAACAAATGGATGAAATCTATAAAAGCCGCGATTACCGACCAATTTGGGTGAACGATTCAATGCTTTCAAAAAGAGGTTCTAAATTCTATAGTTTTATTAAGAATCCTAACGCTATCGGTTTACCAAGCACCAGATTAGCAAAAAATCAAAAGAAGAAATACGACAAAGAACTGATTGTTAGGGAATTGGAAATGACCGCGCAGTTTTCTCAAATTATCAACGACCTGAAAATCGGGATTATGGACACTTCTGTAAACAAGATGCGTCCAAAATTACCAGCAGAAGGCGAACTTGTTTTAGCGCATCTCAATCAATTTGATGATGTGAAATCTTACGCAAGCTGGTTTGCTTCAATGGGTTCACCGAATAAATATTACCAACGCATTGCAAAAGCACTTTTCTACAGAGTTTACGGACAAGAGGTTTCTTCAAAGTCCTTCACTATTCCGTCCATTAAAGACGATACACTGAAAAGCAAGGAATTATCAAGAGAAGCTTTGATCGAGAAAAAGTACATTTCTAAAAATGCTTCTGACGAGGAATTTGAAGAAGGACTCAAAACATTCCAACTTGATCACGCTTTAAAAGACGATGCCGTGCTTGGTAAATATACAGTTGAATTGCTTGGCGAAAGTGAGCAGCATCAAATCGATAGAACCATCCTTTCACTGGAAAGATGGCGCTGGAGAAGTGAATTCCCGGAGAAATACATCTGGATCAATATTCCTGAATATTTGTTGCGTTTCCACATCAATGACACACTTTACCTGAAACATCGTGTTGTAGTTGGGAAGCCGGAGAACACTACTCCACAGTTAACTTCATCGATCAGAAGTATCATCTCACTTCCATTCTGGACACAACCACAATCAATTGCATCGAAAGAGTTTTTACCAGCGCAGAAAGCAAATTCAAATTACGCTACAAAGAATCACTACAAGGTTTATCGCGGTGGTGTTGAAGTGGATCCACATTCTATCAATTGGAGAAAATACAAGGAAACCAATTTCCCATTCCGTATTACACAAGATCCGGGAACGGATAACGCTCTTGGACTGGTGAAATTTGAATTCAATAATAAATATGGTGTTTACGTCCACGATACTCCATCAAAATCATTCTTCAATCGTGATGTACGAGCATATTCGCATGGTTGTGTACGTTGTGAAATGCCCGATTCTTTAGCTCGCTACGTACTAACAAGAGATAAGCGTCAAAAGTTCACACGAGATTCATTAGATTCAGTTGTTGCTCGCGAAGAACACATGGTTATTCCGCTTCATCAGCCAATTACCATTCAAATTGACTATATCACGGTTTCGGTTAATCAGCAAGGAAAACTGATTTACCACGCTGATGTTTATCGCAGAGATGAAGAGTATTTGAAGTGGATGAAGTAAAATAATTGAAAACTTCAAAATGGAGAATTGAAAAGAATTGTCCCTCTTCTACATTTTACATTCTCAATTTTCAATTAGCTTTGCAGTAAATTCTAAGAAAAATGTCAATTATCATTGCTCCTTCTATTTTATCGTGTGATTTTGGAAATCTGGAACGCGACTTCGAACTGATTAATTCAAGTGAGGCGGATTGGTTTCATGTTGATGTAATGGATGGCGTTTTTGTCCCGAACATTTCTTTTGGTTTCCCGATCATTTCTGCATTGAAGAAAGTAGCGAAAAAGACGATTGATTGCCACATCATGATTGTGAATCCGGATCAATACATCAATGATTTCGCAAAAGCCGGAGTAGATATTTTGACGGTTCATTACGAAGCTTGTACACATTTACACAGAACAATTGCTGCAATCAAAGAAGCTGGAATGAAAGCAGGAGTCGCATTGAATCCGCACACACCTGTTTCTGCATTAGAACATGTAATCGCTGATTTGGATTTAGTATTGATTATGTCGGTAAATCCAGGTTTTGGTGGACAAAAATTCATCAAAGAAGCAATCACGAAAGTCGCTGAAACGAAAGCATTGATTAAACGAAAAGGTTCTTCTGCAATTATTGAAGTGGATGGTGGCGTAAATACAGAAACCGGAAAACTATTGGTTGAAGCAGGTGCCCAAGCTTTGGTTGCAGGAAGCTTCGTTTTCAACAGCCCAGATCCTAAAGCAACCATTTCGGACTTAAAGAAACTATGATCCTCGATTTTCT
>CAMLET010000517.1 GCA_946479125.1 uncultured Flavobacteriales bacterium | reverse complement strand
GAACGTATACAGAAAGCACTGGGGAAAGATCCTGAACAGTTGAACAATTACTTTGCCGACAGTTTTATCATTAACCAGCCAAAGGACATTGTGAGCGGAGACTTTTACTGGTTTTATCGCCAGGAATACAAGGTTTTCTTAGCGGCAGCAGATTGTACCGGACACGGTGTTCCCGGCGCCTTGATGTCGGTAATTGGTCATAATCTTTTAAGAGAAACGATCGTCAATCAAAATCTGAATGATCCTGGACAAATACTGCAAACTGTCGACAAACTTTTAGGACAAATTTTCAATTTGGAAACCAGCGCCACAGCCGATGGAATGGATATTGCCTTAACTGTTTTTGATTTCGAACGAAACGAGATTTCCTTTTCCGGAGCATTCCGTCCGCTTGTACGATTACGCTATGAATCCATTACAGAAATAAAGGGTAGCAGATTTCCAATTGGGTTATTCGATGTTGGGTTCAAAAATTTTAAAACGCAACGCTTTGATTTCAAGGAAGGAGATCAGTTCTATATTTTTTCTGATGGTTATAACGATCAATTTGGTGGACCCAACAACAAGAAATTTACGCGCAAACGACTGTATCATTCACTAACAGAAATAGCTGAACTTCCGATGAACAAGCAAAAGAAGTACTTGGAAGAGAAATTTCAACATTGGAAGGGAAACAATGAACAGACCGATGATGTATTGTTTATTGGAATAAAACTTTAAACGGGAAACAATGACTGAAATTTACATTATCATCTTGGTTCATATTTTTATTTTGATTGAGTACTTGTATACGCTTTCGAGAAAAAAGAGCGCGCATTTCAATTATGAAAACACGGTGTCCAATCTGAGTATTGGCATTCTAGAACGATTAATCAATGTATTCCTAACCCCTTTATTCTATTGGGTTTATACTATCATTTATGCCCATTTCTCCATTTGGAAAATCCCTGAAAATGTGCTTTCATGGATTGCATTGGTTTTATTGACCGATTTCATTTGGTACTGGTACCACCGGCTTGGCCATCAAGTAAATATTTTTTGGGCAGCACATATTGTTCATCACCAAAGCGAAGATTTCAATTTGTCTATTTCAGCAAGAATAACGGTATTTCAAGCATTTATCAGAACCTTTTTCTGGGCAATTCTAGTGGTTATTGGTTTTTCACCAACTATGCTCATTGTGATGCTTGCGATTCATGGTGCCTACTCATTTTTCACGCATACACGCACCATCGGAAAACTAGGTTGGTTGGAACATGTTCTAATCACTCCTTCCCACCATCGTGTGCACCATGCTTCCAATCCAGAATACCTGGATAAAAACTATGGCGATGTTTTTGTGTTTTGGGATAAACTTTTTGGAACATTTCAAGCGGAGGAAAAAACGCCTGTTTACGGCCTAACTCAACCTATAAACAGTCATAGTTTTCTATGGCAACATTTTCATTATTATCTGGAGTTAGTTGCACTAAGTAAACGTCAGAGAGGATTAGCTGCCAAAGTCAAGGTGTTTTTTGGTCCGCCAACAATCATGGATCCGAAGATTAGAGGTGTTTTGGAAAGAAGATGGTTAAAAGACACCAAAAATCATGAGCTCGGGATAATTGGAAAAATCTACATCGGAATGCAACTCATTTCAAGCACGGTGCTATTGTGCTACATTTTCTATTGGATAGAAAGCGATAAAACATGGGATCTTTATCAAGTAACTGTGCTTTCAGTAATTATTTTTCTAACGCTCATTAACTGCGGAGCAATTGCAGAACAACGGAAATGGGTATATGAAACAGAGGTTTTCCGACTCTGGTTAATCTACATTTTATTCGCTCAAAACTACTGGGCTGAAGTTGCACTAGTCCCAATGACTTTAATGTTTACCTATGTGGGACAACAACATTTTTTCAAACGTCAATACCTGCAAACCGTCTATCAAAAAACACATGTTCAGTAATTAGTAATTCATAAATCTCAATAAATATGTCCATTAAACTAGGCGAAATAGCGCCAGACTTCGAGGCACAGACCACAGAAGGTCGTATTCATTTCCACAATTGGTTAGGTGAAAGTTGGGGAATCTTATTCTCTCATCCTGCTGATTTCACGCCTGTTTGCACAACCGAATTGGGTGCAGTAGCCAAATTGAAATCAGAATTCGATAAGCGAAACGTGAAGGTTATTGCACTGAGTGCCGACTCATTGGAAGACCATTTCAAGTGGATCGAAGACATCAACGAAACACAAAACACAGCGGTGAACTTTCCGATCATCGCCGATTCAGAATTCGAAGTGTCGAAGAAATACGATTTCATTCATCCAGAAGTTTCTGATAGATTCACTGTTCGTTCTGTTGTCGTAATTGCTCCCGACAAAAAAGTGAAACTTACGATCACTTATCCTGCATCAACCGGGCGCAATTTTGAAGAAATTTTACGCGTAATTGATTCGCTTCAACTTACCGCAAACTATTCAGTTGCAACGCCAGCAGACTGGAAACAGGGTGAAGATGTGGTGGTTATTCCAGCTATAAAAACCGAAGATATACCAGCTCGCTTTCCAAAAGGACATCGCGTAATCAAACCCTATCTGCGTACGACTCCACAACCCAATATTTAGGTGATGCAATGGAAATGATCACAACATACATTTGTAAGGCTTTCGATATTGGCATCAATTCCAACATGTTTGGTGGAACGATAATGTCGTTGATTGATGATTCTGCAGCGTCCTTTGCAGCACAACTTTGTGACACTCCCAATTTGGTAACCGTGAAATTCGATGGATTGGTATTTGACAAACCCAT
>CAMLET010000516.1 GCA_946479125.1 uncultured Flavobacteriales bacterium | reverse complement strand
CATTGTAAAACACATTCTGGATTCGCACAACCAAAGTATTTCTGTTCGAAGTACAGTTGGGGTAGGTTCAACCTTCATTTTCTCATTGGATCGCTTTAAAGGCAGTTCAAGCACATTGATTTCATCCAGAGGGATTCAGATTAAGTAACACTTTTAGTATTTTTGGTTATGTGTTACGTTTTCTGTATTCACGTACTGCCTATATGAAAGTAATTCTTCTCATTTCACTTCTTTTATGTATTCCATTCGCATTTGGGCAGCAATCAATTGAACGTTTGGAAACACTTCCAGAAGGCACAAAATCACTTCAACAGAAGTATGGCGTTGAATTTAATGGCGATTTCAATAATTACGGTTTCATTAGCATCAAAGACAGTTTAACAAACCAGTTTAAGATTGTCCCCAACCATGGTCAACTTGACACCTGGAGTGAAGCTGGAAGAACATTCATTGGTCAATTCTGCGAACAGTTATATGAAACAACACCACCACCTCTACTCGATTCCTTAGAAGATGGACTTTACGCCTTTTTCTATACCGGATTTCCTTATGCTGACGGCGATACCATAAAAACAAGAACGGAAGCTGTTTATACTTTAATTCCGGTAAAAAACTATCAAATAAATGGAGTGGTTAAATGGTATTATCCGAATGGAAATCTAGCCCAGCAATCGGAATATGTAAACAACGAAAAGCATGGTTTAACCATTGTAAATTACCTTGATGCCACCAATACCAAAATTAGAATTCAGGAATCCAAAAACTACAACCGAAACATAGAGCATGGAACTTTCAAAACCCTCTATAACAAATCAATTCAAAAGGATTATAAGTTGTTAGCTACCGTTCCATTCATAGAAGAAGGAAATAAACTGAACGGTAAGCACGATGGTGATTATTCGATTACAACAAACGGCGAAACGTTCATTTCAGGACGATTTAAAGACGGCGAACCCATTGATCGCTGGATTATAAAACAATGGAAAACCAAAGGAAAGAAACTCATTCTTTTACCCAACATGGAATTTGAGGTGAATGACGAAAAGCATCTCATTCATCAAGAATCCATTGGGCTGTTATTGATTCCTCAAGAAGAAAGCAAAAAGAATCAATACGGTATTTACTCCTATCGATTACAAGACGAACATAAAAACTATGCTTCACAGTGGTTAGAATACATCAACGTAGAATATCTGGTGGAAGAATGGAATGTTGATCAGTTTTACTTTGGAAAAACAGGGATCGGTTCTGGCTACCCGTTAAGTGAAACTCAAAATTGCCTGGGATTACTGGACAAGAGCAGAGATAACCAGCTATGGATTCCAGTTTCTGGTTGGTACCCCAACCTCATTGATTCAACGGGAAAGGAATATAAAGTGCAAGATGTAATTCGTGAATGTGGTATTCTCTATGGGCTGAAAAACTTCAAAACGTTCTATCCCAACGGTAAACTTTGGTTTGATATCGATTATATGGATACCACAACTTTAATGCGATCACCAATCTATCGTCAAAACGGGAAGCTGCTGAGTGAAATGACGTTTTTGGAAGAACAAAATATCTACCGAACTGTTTCTTACGATTCAACTGGCACAATAGATATGGAAGATTTCTATGATGAAAAAGGCAAATTCATTCGTAGTACAGATTTCTCGAAAAGACAAATTGTGAATGGAGATACTTTGATTAGTTACAATGGCTTTAACTGGAGTTTTAACCGACGTGAAATTGACTCTTCATTGAATAAAGACATTTGTAAATCGATTGAAATTGATTACAAAACGGATCAGGTATTGCGAAGTCACCATTACAATCCCGTATTACGAAAAGGAAGCATGTTTCAATTAGAACAAAGTACCGGAACATCACAAACATTTAACTATCAATACGACGAAACGTATAGTACAATAGAATTTTCTACTGACATTCGTTTTGCTGATTTCAAAACCTCATTTACTGCAAAAACAGATGGAGGAATCATTTACTGGAACGACCTGTCAAACCTTGAAAATTATAAGCTGGAGAATCTGAAAGTTGAAAAGCTTCTCTACAAGAATCAACCAGTAAATGCGAAGTTCCAGGTTTCAATCTCCAAAAAAAATCAAGTGAAATTTTCGAAAGGCACCTTCTATATCAGTATTCCAGATCAGGATTTTAAACTCTTCAACAAGTTTCTGGAGAGTATTCATCCGGAAGTGAAAATCACTGAGAGGGTAATGGATCAAAACAGATGGCATTTCAAAGAAGAGGTAAGAAGTCAATTGGAGTTAAAAACAAAAAGTTTCAGCATCGCAGACGGGCAAATTTGCGATTCAATCATTTCGAAAGCCGAGCATTTCTACATTGCCAAATATTTCATCGCCAACGATAGCAGTGTTAAGTACAATACCTTCAATAAATGCTATGAGTACAATAATAATTATTTCGCTATTGGGAAACTTGACAGCAACTGGGTCTCAGAAATCACAGCTTACAACCCCATTCTTCAGACCTATTTGTTTTTAGAATTCAATCAAACCGGTGATACGCTCAATTACTATTTTGAGGATAATATCCATCAAATAAAACGCGGATATTCCAATGAATACGGCGAAAATACAAGATGGAATTCGAACAGGGATATCATAGAAAAACACTCTGAAAAAGACCGTTACAATGGCAAATACTTCACATACAACAGAGAACAACAAATCTGTAAACAGTTGAACAAAGACAGCACATTGAGTACAGAATTCCTGCTTGAAAACGATCAATTGTATAAAATCAACCTTCTTGTAAAACTAATACTAATGTTACAAAAGA
>CAMLET010000515.1 GCA_946479125.1 uncultured Flavobacteriales bacterium | reverse complement strand
CCAGGTTCATGTTTGTAGATTTGGTTTTCACCTCTACAGATGCAGGATCTTTCTTCCCATCTTCAACAAGGAATTTCTTCAATCCTTCTTCGATCTTATCAACGTCCTGAGCTTTGTTGATTGTAACCCCGTAATTTCTACCACCTGTAAATTCTACTGATTGGTTCAATCCACGAGTAAACAACGATGCAAGACCAACAATTGTAATGATAATTGAGAATGCATAGAAGATCTTACGTTTTCCAATCCAATCGAAATGGAAGTTTGAGAATAAATTGTGCGTGTATTTTGTACCGAAAGTAACATTCTTCCCTTTTTCCAATTGCGTTGTAATGATCAACTTAGAAATGATAATTGCAGAGAACAATGAAGTAAAGATACCCACGATAAGCGTTGTCGCAAATGATTCGATCTCACCTTTACCAAATACTTTCAAGATAACAGCAACCAACAAGTGAGCCATGTTGGCATCGATAATTGAAGGTAATGCTTTGATATTTCCAATTCTTACAGCTTCGTCAGTTGACTTTCCAAGAGCAATCTCTTCCTTAACACGTTCGAAGATCAAGATGTTGGCATCGACCGCGGTACCAATCGTTAAAACGATACCAGCAATACCAGCTAATGTTAATACAGCTCCGAAAGATGCAAGAGATCCGAAGATCAATATAACGTTCACCAACAAAGCGAAGTCAGCTACCAATCCTCCTTTACCGTAGTAGAAGTACATGTAAATGAATACTGCCAAGAAAGCAAATGCAAATGAAACCAATCCAGCTTTAGAGTTTTCAGCTCCGATTGTTGGTCCAACTTTCGTCAAATCCTTGATAACACATGGAGCAGGAAGTGCACCACCGTTCAAGATACCAGCTAAATCTTCAGCTTCTTCAATAGAGAAGTCACCTGTAATTTGAGTACTTCCAGAAGTAATTGGGTTAATTACATTTGGTGCAGAGTAAACAACACCATCCATTGTAATTGCAACTACTTTGTTTACGTTCTCAGTAGTCATTTGTCCCCACTTGTCTTGTCCATCAGATGACATTTCAAGTGTTACAACGCGATCGTTTGTTTGAGGATCTGTTGAAGTTCCTGCTCTAGCGATATCTTTACCTCCAACACGCGCTTTTCCGTCCATTGGAGTTCTGATTGCGTATAAAGAGTATAATTCTTCTTTTTCGTTTGTAATGCTTTTCTCAGGTTTTGACGACCACATCCATTTCAATGTGCTTTTCAACTGCTCAGGCAACATTGCTTTGATGTCTGCACGATTCAAGATAGCGTTAACGTCATCTCTATCTTCAGCTTTCACTTGAGCAATGATTGAGTTCATTCCCGGTTTCAGGAACTCAGCCAATCCTTTTTTAGCAGAAGGCTTAGAACCCTTATTTGCTGCAGCCAAAGCTGAATCTGTTTTGATTTTCGTCAAAGAATCTTCAACTCTTTTTAAAGAATCAAGGTTACTAACACCTGCAGTATCCAATTTCACTTTGTACTTCTCCAAATCAGCAAGATCTGTTGCTGAAGATTTAGAAGCCATGTTGATCATACCCAACACCGGTTGCATTTGCTCCAAAGTGTAAGTTTCAAAGAACTCTAAGTTTGCTGAAGAGATCAATTTCTTAGCAACTGTAGCCTCATCCTGAACACCTGGTAACTCAATGTACAAACGATTTGAACCGTTTTCTTTTTGAATGTTTGGTTGAGCAACACCGAATTGGTTAATACGGTTACTCATGATTTGCTCTACACCGTCCATTGAACTTGCGATCAAATCACGGAAGTAAGTCTCCACTTTAGCATTGCTAGAGTTGAACGACAAATCAGAAACTTCAGTTAAATCTAAATCTTGAGCGATTAAACGATTACCATTGAATCTCTTGTATTGTTGAACAAACAAGTCGATGAAATCCCCACCTTGAGTAGTGTGAATTCTGTACGCTTCGTCAAATGGTTTTTTGAAAATTGACCCTTCTGGCTGTTGAGCATAGCTCTTTACCAAATCAGGAACAGAAATCTCCATTGTTACACTCATACCTCCTACAAGGTCAAGTCCAAATGCCAATGATCTGTTTTTTACTTCAGAATAATTGAATCCAAGGAATACTTCAGATTCTGATTTTTCTTTCAAAATTTCGTTGATAAACGCTGACTTTGCAATTTCGTTAGCATCTTGATTATTGAAATCAATAGTGTCTCCCGAAGCAAGTACATAAATGTTTCCGTTCGCTTTAGCAAGTTCTTTAGCCTCGGCTACACGGCGCACTGCTTGTTTCTCAGCTTCACCCTCTACATTTAGTGCAGAATAAGTGAATGATAACTGAAATAAACAAACTGCGGTTAATAAGATGGTTAGAAACCAGAAAAATCCTTTATTACGCATTTGGTTTTCATTTTTTAAGCCCGCAAATATATAGTTTAACCCCGTCAATGTCAACTGTTGTTCAAAAACCTTTTAAAATAGCTTGGTTTTCGATACTCTTTTAGACTGAAATAGGTGTTAACTTTCTAGATTTTAGGGTTATGTTATTTGTTTTGATTTTCGTAATTCTTCCGCAAAAACGAGTGTTTTAGCAACAAACTGTTCCCACGAGTGTTCCATTCTGTAATTTTTCAAAGCTTCACTATAGCTTTCTTTTAAGTTTTGATCAAAATACTTCTGAATTGCAGAAGCAATCAATTTTGAATCAACTTCCGGAACAATAGTTCCATATTTCCCATCAACAATGGTTTCTTTCAAACCACCTACGTCTGTGGCAATCATTGGCAATTCAAAATGAAATGAAATGGAGGTGATTCCACTTTGAG
>CAMLET010000514.1 GCA_946479125.1 uncultured Flavobacteriales bacterium | reverse complement strand
ATAACGAAGTGGCACTTGCTCCATTCATTGATGTAAAAGGAATGAAGTCGCAAGGGAACCAGTTGACAAAGTTGAAAGTGAAAGAAATTGTTCTGACACATCCAATTGAAGGAACAGAACCTTGGCCAGAGGAAATTCCATTGGAAATCACGAATGTTGATGATGAATCAGACGAAGAAGGAACTGATGCAGGACCAACTATCGAGTGGGACATGACCAAATCGGATGATGAGGAAGATCAACCAACGTTGTTTTAGGAGATTCTAATTTTACCTCTTCGGAGGGGATTGAGGGGGAGGACTTGTTTTCCCCCTTTTTTGTATAGGTGGAGAAGCGCTTTTTTTCTCCCCATTTTTGGCCTGCTTGTTTGCAGTCAGACATGGGTGATAACGGGGAGGACTATTTGAATGCCTGATAACAAATTAGTTTAGTTGCCAACCAATTCTCCTAACCAAACGTTCTAACAAGTATGAAAGCCTTGTTTATTTTTTTAGCCATCGTCTTGTCGTTTTCAAAATTTACGTACTCACAAATTGTGTATACAGTTGATGGAAACCATGATGAATTACTACGAGTAGATCTTGGAACATGTGAAACAGAAAAAATTCTTTCAGATTTTGATGCCAATGATATTGCATTTGAAGGCGGTGTGTTATATGGAATTCACAGATTCGGCAGTCTCTTCTTCTCCGATATTAAAACCGGTTTGATGATCAATATACCAAATACAGAGGTGTTTAACGGATCAGTAGCTCTTGTTGGAGATGGGAAAGGTAATTTATATGGTGCAGGATATAAGTTGTATAAGTACAATATCAGTACAGGTGAAACGGAAGAGATCGCAGATTTACTATCTCTTGGATATGTAGCTTCCGGTGACCTTGAATTTTTAAACGGCGAATTATACATGACCTTAAATGATATTGATAAGGGATGGGCAACACTGAAGAAAGTGAATTTTTCCCCATTTTCCCTGGAGCACATTTCGGGATTACCTTCTGCATGTTATGGTCTTATGGCTGATGATACAGCTGGTGAACTTTACCTGGGAATCAATACTAGTTTTTATACCTGTAATATTGAAGTTGGGTATTTAGAATTGGTCTGTGAGAACACATTTTATGGTGATATCTATGGAATGTCAGCACCGCCTGCAGAAGATGAGTCCGTATTAGGTGAAGTGGAAGTCACACAGAATATTGATATGGAAGTGGTATTGATAAATTCCGCTTCAGCCCAATCAGGTAATTACATGGTCTTAGACCTTTTGGGGCGGGCAGTTGAAAAAGGGAATATCTCTCAAGGAATTAACGTTCTTGATATTTCATCATTTTCTTCAGGAAATTATGTGCTGAAAACAACGTTCGGAAGTAAGCAACAGAGCAATTTTATTCTTTGTCCGTAACAATTGTATTGAGCAATTTTAATAACGACTTCTAAATCATCCGTTCCTACACTTCACTCAAACATCCATTTTCACAAACAACCGAGGATAGAATATTTCGTTTCTTTAACGTTAGCAAAGCAATGAAACTACTTATCCTTTCATATTGTTTATTCTCGAGCATTTGTTTGTTCGCTCAACCTCAACACCAAAATTGGAATTTCGGTTCTCATGTCGGTGTTAGTTTTGCTACCGGAAACCCCGTTCTTACTCCTGGAAGTCAAATTGAAACTATGGAATCGTGTTACACGCAGAGTGATGCTTCCGGAACCCGACTTTTTTATACAGATGGTTTGAATGTTTGGGATGCAGCAAATAACCTGATGCCAAACGGAACAGGCTTACTTGGAAACACCAGTTCTCAATGCGTAGTTGTTCCAAAACCTGGAAATCCGAACAACTATTACGTTCTCGCAACCGATGCTTCTTTTGATCCTGATTATCATGGATTGACCTATTCTGAAATCGATATGACATTGAATGGTGGGATGGGAGATGTTGTTGCTTCCGTGAAAAATATTCAGTTGAATCTCGAGAATGGAGAATGGATTTCAGCTATTCCGCATGCGAATTGTGTAGACACCTGGATTATTACTCATGGTCATTCGGGCAACAGCAATTTTCTGGCTTATTTGGTAACCAGTTCCGGAATTTCCTCAACACCTGTAGTCACTGATCTCGGAATCGATGTTGATGCCAATCAGATCGTTGGAATTATGAAACCCAATCCTGCCGGAGATAAAATTGTAATGACGCGTCCGCAGCCAGATGCAGAAACCTTTCTTTTCGATTTTGATAAATCGACCGGAATGGTAACGAACAACCTTATTTTATTTGCCGGAACTTTCTCAGATGCTAGTTACGGAATTGAATTTTCAAGATCCGGAGATAAGTTGTACGTAGCACAGTTTTCGCCACCTAAGATCTTTCAGTATAACATGTCGTCTGCGAATATTCCAACATCCAGAACACTAGCTGCTACTGCAACATTCAGTGGTGAAATTGGTCAGTTACAGATTGCACCAAATGATAAGATATATGTTAGCTACAATGTTTTTGCAGCAGCTGCAAATTTTATTGGGGTTATTAATAGTCCGGAAAGCACAGGAACGGGTTGTGGATTTGTTCAGAATGGGTTTAATCTTGGTGCCGGAAGTTCCATTTACGGATTGCCCTGGTATTTCAATCCTCAACTTCCTGATGTTCCAGTTCCAAATCCCAATTTAGGTTTTGATAAAACATTGTGTCAAAATGGTGGAACCTTATTATTAGATCCGCAAGTTAACGGACCGGAATACAATTACATTTGGTCGGATGGAAGCACAGATTCGCTTTTAACGATTACTGCACCGGGAACCTATTGGG
>CAMLET010000513.1 GCA_946479125.1 uncultured Flavobacteriales bacterium | reverse complement strand
TAATCGGCGCAGTATTTTCAGTTGTACCATTCTACTTTCAAACGAGTGCTATGACCGAGCAGAACCACCAGACCAACATCACACAGCAACAAGAGATTAACGAAACACTTTCGAAGATTCAAAACCTCGAATTGCAAGGTGCAGTTGACGATACAGAGATCAAACAGATAAAAGAAAGTCTTCAAAGAATAGAAAAGAAAATAGACCGTCTTATTGAGTCCGAAAAATAGATATGAGCATTACGCTAACTCATAGTACCATTTGGCTATAATGTTAGTTATTGCACAGTTCGGATTTAGTATTTTTTAGGTTGTTATCAGTTGTCATGTAGGAAGTGGGTTAATTGATAGCAAAGGCGGGAACAGAACATTGCACAAGTTTGGACTAGACACCCTTTGAGCACGTTCATAGCTCCCGCCTTCATTTTTTTTCTCTCGGAAATCACCTTATCACATCGCTAAGTTAATGAAAACCAGTCGTATCATATTGATTTCGAGTGTTGTCATTTTGTTAAGCGCAGGAATTGGGATTGCTTTTTATTTCTACTTCAGAGATTCCTTTAAGAAACGACTTATTCGAATCGCAAAAGGCGAAGAAAACAAATGGAATGCAATCACTGAACTTTCTGAAAAAGCAAGTTTCATTCTCATAGATTACTGGAAAACAGCAGGGTTTAATTTCTCTGCTTCACAAATGCAAAATTCATCTTTTCAATCCTCTCAACCTTGGTCGAGTGCATTTATCTCATGGCTTTTTTACAAAGCAGGTGCAAAAGATCAATTTCCTTATGCCAGTTCACACAGCGGGTACTTTCAAAAAGCCAAAGCGAACCGCGATAACAAAAACGCCCCATTAAGAGGTTTTCGGGTTTCCGAATACGCACCCAAAGTCGGGGATTTAGTAGTGTACACTCGTGAAGCAGGAAAAGGTTATGATACAAACGGTTTCTTCGCCTCACACGGGGAATTAGTCATTGAGACAGGGAAAAACTACATAAAAGCAGTTGGTGGAAATGTGAGCAACAAAGTGCGGATTTCCACCTACAAGACAGATCAAAACGGAAAGCTTTCCGGAAACAAAGCTCCGTTTTTTATGGTCATTCAAAACAATATCAAATAATCCTAAATCAATCATCATGAAAAAATTAGTAGTAATCCTCACAGGAGGAGGAGCGCGTGGAGCGTTCCAAGTGGGTGCGTGGCAACGCATCTTAAAAGACGGTATCAATTTCGGAAACGGACAGGAAAAAATTGGAATTCCACACGCAGTTTTCGGAGTCTCAGCAGGCGCACTAAACGGAGCAATGATAGCCATGGGCAAAAACAAAGAATTGTTTCAGTTGTGGAATCACATTGCAGGAAGACCCGAAGAAATCTTTGTAAGCGACTTTCTAATGACCGAGAACAACAAAACCAAACTTGACACGGAACGACTAGGGAAATTTCTATTATCCGACATAAATGCGTTTCAAAAGTTGGGGTTGTTGTTCAAAGGTTCACGTGAAAAAGTCCTGCAAAAAATCATTACCAAACTCAAAACATTGACTTCGATTGCTGATAACACACCACTCTTTGAAAAAGTGCAGTTACTTGTACAGCTAAAAGACATCAAAAGCGAGGTATTCCAGGCGGGCTTCGTATCGCTTACTGACGGAAACTATTACAGCGCAAAACACACTGATTTTCGAGATAATTCCGAGTTTCAAAAGGCTGTTTTAGCTTCTTCAACTATGCCCTTGATCTGGTCGCCTGTTGACCGTATTTCGACTACTCAATTTGAAACGTCGAACCTTATTGACGGGGGATTAAGAAATATTAACCCGCTTTGTGATGCGGTGCGCTACGTGCTGAATCAATCCGATTCGGACGAATACCATTTTTTGATTATTTCGACCCGCACGGGCTTAATTCCGACCATGAAAGAGAAACCGAATATCCTTAATGTGATTCAGCGCAGTATCTACGATATTGCATTAAGCGAAATCGGAGATACGGACACAAGCGAGTTTTTACGGATCAACCGATTGGTAAAACAAGCAGAATCGAAAAACATTGATTTGTTTTCCGAAAGTGGTCGCAAGCTTCGACGGTTCAGCGTGAAAATCATTGAACCGCTCCGAGAACTTTCGGGAGCATTGGACTTTTCCCGTTCCATGGTCATGGATTCGTATTTGCACGGGTATTTAACTGCTCAATCCGTGGTGAATTCACCCCATTGGGACTAACAAACACCCACCCAGTTAAGTAAAGCGCTGAATCACTTGTAAATACTGGGGTTCAGCGCTTTTTTTTGATTTTTTTTCAAAAATGGGTGGGTCGGAGTTCTAAAATATTATTTGAATTGTAATGAAAACAGCAGTAAAACTGTATTTAAAACGCTCAAATGCTAGTGAATACAACATATATCGTACAAACAACTTTCACGTGCGTACGGGTTCTACAAAGGGGATTAACGCTAAAAGTTTTCCCCATGGAATCACTTTCTAAACATCGCATCGAAATTGCAAAAGAGAAATTGCGGGAAAAGCTTTCGTTTCAATTCATTTCGAAACTTCCCGCTTATCGAAATATCACCAAAGCACAGTATAAAAAACTGATTGCAAACATTGAAGTAATCAGTTTGGCTCTACTGGAAACATTGTTAAGTTCTAATAATTTGAACCATGAGTAATTTAAGTGTTTTTAATCAATTTGCACCCAAAGCAATTGACAACACACAACAAGCGAAAAACGCAGTAATCTATACACGTGTTTCACATTCATCGCAAGAGGATAACACCAGTTTGGAAGCACAACGCAAACGTTGTGAAGAATAC
>CAMLET010000512.1 GCA_946479125.1 uncultured Flavobacteriales bacterium | reverse complement strand
ATAATTCTTCCCTCATCTTGTGAAGAACAAGAACTGAGTAAAATTACCAAACCGAAGATTCCAACTACACTTTTCATAACTACTAATTTGTTTTGCAAAGATAGGTTTTTAGATAATAATATGTGTAGGGGAAAGTCGCGACTTTCCCCTACATGTTTCAAAAAAAGCCGCTGTAAAGCGGCTTTTTCGATTATTTTCCTAACGAGTATAAAACTTCGTTGTGTACAATAATTGGATGTTTTTTCGCAATTTCTGCCAGCCATTCCTGTTCAAGGTAGCTTTGGTAATCTGACGTTGCAGGACCTTTAGCTTCAGACAATGTTTTCTGAGTAGGCTTTAAGATTTGAGCAACTTTCACTACATAAACTTTGTCTTCATAAACATAGCTTTTGTTGATTCCGGTTGTCAAAGCCTGACCTTTCAAATACGGCGTATTGTCTGCCTCCAATTTTCCAGTACGAACTTTCAGGTTCAATTCAGAATCTTTATTGATCATTGCCAAAATTGTTTTAGAAGAAATGGTATCACTGCTGTTCAACATTGCAGTAACTTTATTTGCAATTTCCTGGTTCTTACATTCGTAAACATATGAATCGTAACGTTGTCCCCAAGCGTATTTACCGTTGTTTTTAGCAAAGTAATCTTTCAAACCTGTTGTATCCTTAATTCCCTTGTTCCAAACTTTATCAGTCATTACTTCGTAAAGTAAGATACCGTCGTGGTACTCTTTCATCAAGGCTTTGAACTCAGGGTATTTTGTTTCCAAACGACTTTCTTCGTAAGCAAGGATCTCACTTTTTTGCCAGTTAGCGTATTGAGTTGTAACCAGACTTTTGATATCCATTTGTTTTGTTCCGCGGTAATTTTTCTCAAGGAACATTGCAAACTGCTGTTGTGTGAATGCTTGTTTTCCAAGTGTAAACATTGGTTTGTTGCTTGTGATATTAGCAGCCGACCATTTTCCTTTGAAGTAATTTGAATCCAAGGAAGCCATAAACACTTTGTTTGTCTTTTTATAGCTGTCTTTGAACTTGTAAGCTTTCTTCAGCTTCTTGATAAACGAATTTTGAGTGATCATTGCACGCTCGTCTTTGTTCACTTTCGTTTGAATTTCTTTCTTCAATTCATCGTAAGAACGCAATGGAATCAATTGAATTCTTTTGATAATGTGGTAACCGAAATCGGTTCTGATTGGTTGAGAAACATCACCATCCGCTTTCAATGCAAACGCAGCTTCTTCAAATTCAGTAACCATACGCGTTGTCGTTCCTGTACCAAAGTTTGGTAATTCACCACCTTTCGAACCGCTTTGAGTATCGTCTGAGTATTCTTTTGCTAAATCAGCGAAAGATTCACCAGCCTGAATTTTAGCATAGATCTCGTTCACTTTTTTCTGAGCGCTTTCTACTTCGTCTTGCGGAGCATCTTTAAGCACAGAGATCATGATATGAGCTGCTTTCATTGTTCCACGTGCCGGACGTTGATCTACAACTTTAATGATATGGTAACCAAAACGCGTTCTAACAGGCATTGAAACGCTTCCAATAGCAGTTGTGTACGCAGCCTCCTCGAAAGGATAAACCATCTGGAAAGCAGTGAAATAACCTAAGTCACCACCATTTTTCTCAGCACTTTTATCGTCTGAACCACCTTTGCTTTTTGCAACAGTAGCAAAGTCTTCACCAGCCAAAATGCGCTTTCTCAAAGCCATAAGCTTATTGTAAGCTCTAAGCGTATCCTCAGGTGTAGCGTTTTCATCAACTTTAATAAGGATATGAGAAGCTCTCACCTCCGTTTTCATACGATCGTACGCCTGATCAATCAATACTTTGTTTTGAGAAGAATCTACCAAATAAGGTTGAGACAATTGTTTTCTGTAACCAGCCAATTCCTTTTTCAATTTAGGAATGGTATCGTAACCCAATGCTTCAGCTTCAGCAACTTTCAACTTAAATTTCTTGAACAACTCCATGTAATCGTCAAGTGCTTTTTGATCATACTTGGGATCGTTGTTGTTTTTAAGATAGATCTGAAGGAATTCTGATTTTGTGACTTTTTTTCCGTCGATCTCCATAATTACTGGATCAACTTGTGCGGAAACTTGTAAGCAAAATAATAGCGATAAGGCAACTAACAGTCGTTTTTTCATAGTTTTTCTGTATACGGTTTCAAATGTAATACTTAGAAATGGTATTTCCTGTGTATCCTTTGGTTTTATGAATTTTTTAAGTTTTCAAGTTTATAACGCAAGAAAGATGAAAAGTGGTGCTTGAGGTTGGAAAAGTTGTCTCGACTCCGCTCGACAACCTTTCATTTATTCCGTTTAACCGATACTGAGGACATCGAGCGGAGTCGAGATGATCTGTTGGAAAATTGAAGGAGGAAGGGCCGAAAAAAGAAAAGAGGAAAGCTCCACTTGGTACTTTCCTCTCTTCCTCTTTATACTTTTGACTATTTCAAGCTATAATTAGGAGCTTCTCTTGTAATCGTTACATCATGTGGGTGAGATTCTCTCATTCCTGCTGAAGTAATGCGAACGAACTCTGCACCTTGTAATTTATTGATTGTTGGGGCACCGCAGTATCCCATTCCAGCTCTTAAACCTCCCATAATTTGGTAAACTACTTCGAACAAGTGTCCTTTGTAAGGAACTCGACCTGAAATTCCTTCAGGAACCAATTTCTTCACGTCGTCTTCCGCATCCTGGAAATATCTGTCTTTAGAACCTTTTTGCATGGCTTCCAAAGAACCCATTCCACGGTACGATTTGAATTTTCTTCCTTCGAAAATAATCGTTTCACCTGGCGATTCTTCTACT
>CAMLET010000511.1 GCA_946479125.1 uncultured Flavobacteriales bacterium | reverse complement strand
ATTTAACGCATAAGTATGTTGTAGTTTCCGATCTTGATGCTTCCTACATTCCTGCAACTTCAGGTCAATTCAACCATAAAGCAGAGCGCCTTGGAATTGAAGATGGTCCGGTAACTGTAAGTATCACTCCGTTGCAAGGAATACAGTCTGTAGGTACAAGTGTCATTTATGACATCAACCTGATGGAAATTGTTAACGGCTCGATCTCTTATACACTGAATTCGAATATCCAACAAGGCGATATTATAAAGTACATTCTTCATACCGACAACGGAAGCTGGGTAAAACACGATACCATTACCAAAACGTTCGGAACCTTGATCGTTCAAGTACTTGATGAAGCAAACTCCACAGCAAATTGGACCGGAGATTGGTCGAATACAACGGAGGATTTCATGTCTCCAAGCGAATCTTTCACAGACAGTCCTACTAATTATTATAACGACTTCGCACAATCTGTTTTCACCTACAACAATTCTATTAATCTGCATGATGCAACTGACGCGATGATCCGTTTTTATGCAAAATGGAATATTGAGATCGACAATGATTATTGTCAGTTTCAAGTTTCAACTGACAATGGATTGACATGGCAGGGACAATGCGGAATTTATACAAGTCCGGGAATTGTTTCAACTGGTGGCGTACAACCAGATAGCGAACCAATTTATGAAGGAAATCAAATCACTTGGGTTCAGGAAGAAATCAGTTTATCAGACTATATTGATCAGATTATCCGTGTTCGTTTTGTATTGGAATCAGATGATTGGCTTGTTAATGATGGTTTTTATTTCGATGACTTTGAAATCATCTATAATGGTGATGCCGAAGTATCCGAAAACAGTATTAACAATGCAAAAATATTACCTAACCCGGCAAATGAAAAAGTCGTAATTCAATTTCAGGAGAACTTGGAAATTAGCGAATTTTCAGTGGTTGACATGAATGGCAAACATGTTCATTATGATAATTTAGATCTGAAATCCGGAACAATCGAATTTTCCGTTTCATCCTGGATTCAAGGCGTATATTTCGTAAATGCAATATCCAAAAGCGGTACAATCTTACCTATGAAGCTTGTTGTTGTGCATTAGTGATTTGTCTTTTCATAAAAAGCTGTAAATTTAGAAATCTCTATATTACTCGAAAATGAAAAAACTATTACTCTTTGCGCTTCTCTCCTGCGCAATGAACTCAAACGCTCAAACGTATTCCAGAGCGAAAATCTCAGCAACGAACGAAGAATTACAACTTCTTGCAGAACAAGGAATTGCTGTAGATCATGGTGTCCACAAACAAGGAACTTTTCTTATTTCTGATTTCTCTGATGCGGAGCTGGACATTATCCGAAATCAAGGCATTGGTGTTGAAATTTTGATTGAAGATGTAAAAGCATTTTATGTTGAGCAAAATCAAAAACACGTTGAAGAAACTCTAAAGAACATTGGATGTTCAGGTTCTTCAGGCGGTTCTTATACACCACCAACTGTTCCTTCAAACTTCAACTTAGGTTCAATGGGTGGTTTTTTGACCTACCAGCAATTTTTGGATGAAGTGGATGCAATGGCGGCTCAATATCCAAACTTGATCACTGCGCGTGCACCAATTTCTACTTTCCAAACTTACGAAGGCAGAAACATTTTCTGGTTGCGTTTAAGTGATAATCCCGGAACTGATGAAGATGATTCAGAACCGGAAGTTTTGTATACGGCTGTACATCATGCCCGTGAACCCAACTCGCTTTCTGAAGTGATCTTTTACATGTGGTATTTGCTTGAAAACTATGCTACCAACGACGAAGTAAAATATTTGGTGGATAACACTGAAATGTACTTTGTGCCAATGGTGAATCCTGACGGATACATTTACAATCAAACTACCGATCCGAATGGCGGTGGAATGTGGCGTAAAAATCGTCGGTTGAACAGTGGCGGAAGTTACGGTGTAGACTTGAACCGAAACTACTCTTACGGTTGGGGAACAACAGGAACTACCACTACTCAAAGTAACGATACGTATTGTGGAACTGCTGCTTTTTCAGAACCGGAAACACAAGCCATTAAATATTTATGTGAAAACAGAGATTTCCGTTACTGCTTCAACGCACACACTTACGGAAACGATATTCTTTTCCCAATTGGAACTACAACTGCCGAATTCGCCGAAGATCACGATTACTTTGATGCATTTACACATCACATGGTAATCCACAGCGGTTACACAGCAATGAAAAGTTCTAGTTTGTATCCTGCTTCAGGAGATTCTGATGATTACATGTACAAAGTGGATACAGTGATCAAACCGAAAATTTTTGCAATGACACCTGAGGTTTCAAATACTTCTGGCGGATTTTGGCCTGCATCTACAGAAATCACAGGGATTTGTCAGGATATGCTTTTCCCAAACATGATCCTTTCGCACTTAACACACAAGTACTATGTGACTTCAGATACAGATCCAACATCCGTTGCAACCGTAACAGGAAACTTCAACCATTCCTCTTACCGTTTAGGAATTGAAGATGGTCCGGTGACTGTAACGATCACTCCTATCGCAGGAATAGCTTCAGTTGGTTCTGGTGTATCTCATGATTTAGCGATTATGGGAACAGAAGCTGGAAGTATTTCTTACACTTTAAACGGAGGAATTCAATTCGGTGATGTGATCAAATATGTTTTGAATACGGATAACGGACTTTGGATCAAACACGATACAATTACGAAAACCTTTGGCGATATTACGACTCAGTTTGTAGATGAAGCAAATACGCAGGTAGATCGGAAGAGCGTCGTGTAGGGAAAGAGTGTAGATCTCGGTGGTC
>CAMLET010000510.1 GCA_946479125.1 uncultured Flavobacteriales bacterium | reverse complement strand
GAATCCAAAGAACTGATTGAAGTCTATCATTCGCTTGTATTCTCCGAAAATAATTCCGTGATTCAATTTGCCATAGGCGAGTGGAGTAAGGTCGCGGTAACCACTTGGGCACTTCTCCATTGGTGTTTTATTCCAGACAGAATTTCGAGTTTCTCCGGTCCAAAGAATGATTCCAACTGAATATTTATTGATGCTATCTCTATAACTTAAAGAAACTGCTCCTGTTCTGAAACGATCTTTGGCTTGTCCTCCGAAAACATCATTTTCAAAGAGCAGATCAAATTGCCTCAAACCCAGATTCCAAACTCCGGAACGCTGAGACGTTTCAGAATTATCGAAATACCAGATATAAGAATATCCTAGTGAATAAGCTGTTCTCTGTTGATGCAAAGCTCCTGAATATTCGAACTGAAGCGGATTGGTTTGTTTTCCCCACATAGCAACTGCTCCTAATTCATGCTTCCATTCATGCATCAGATTTCGATTTCCGTAATTGTTTCCAAAAAAACGAACCTTAGTGCCCAGATTGATTTGAGCGTATTTGAAACCCTTGAAAACATTGATACCAAGACCAATATTGCTTTGATGGCTGCCAATGGTGACGAGAAGTTGCAGTTTTCCTCCAAATTCAATTGGAGATTTCTGAGCCTTAATAAATGGGCTAATGAACAGGAAAAGAAGAAGGATTACTTTTTTCACACGCTAAACTCAGAGAATTTCATGCCAAAATTAAACTAACGCTAGATAAACAACACCGTTAGATTTACTAGCGAAGAACAAATCTTTGCGATCTTCTTTCTTGGCGGTAATTTAAAACACTTAGCTTACTGTTTTAAACGCAAAGAAAAGAGTGCGCAAAGGTGAATTGCAAAATATCTGCAATTCTTTTCTAATCAACCAATGTAATCCCGTTATCGTGAATAAGGATTAAACGTTGTCTGTAAAGGTTTCCAACCACTTGCTTAAAAACTTTTTTACTCCAACCTGTCTTTTGCAAAATGTCTTCCGGAGAGCTTTTATCTGTCAAATGCAAATATCCTTCGTTGTCTTTGATCAGTTTCAGGAATTGTTCGGCTAAACCATCAATTTTACCATAACCTTCTTCCTGAAGTATAATGTCAACTTTACCATCTTCACGAACATTCTTTACAAAGCCCTCAAGTTTGTAGCCCATTTTGATCGTTTGACGAATATCTGAATTGAAGATCAATCCCTGGAATTTATTGTTTACGATGACTTTTACGCCAATATCGGTTTTGTCACAAACCAGAATATCTACTTTTTCACCTCGTTCAAGATCACCTTCTTCAACTGGCTCCAAATGACGACGAATTCTCGTTGTTCCAACCAAACGATTTGTTGCCTGATCTTCGTAAAGAAAAATAAGGTAATACTTTCCTTCTTCCAATTCTTTCGGCTGTTCTCTATAAGGAACGAACAAGTGTTTTTCAACTCCCCATTCAAGGAAAGCACCATATTGATTGAGTTCCATGCATTTCAATACAGCGAACTCATTAACACATAACATTGGTTTTAGCGTAGTAGCAATAATGCGGTCTTCAGAATCTTTGTAGATGAACACATTGACCATGTCATCTTCCTGGAGTCGGGGATCAACATATTTACCCGGAAGCAACACGTCGTTTCCATCTTCATCTTCCAAATATGCGCCAATACTGACAAATCTGTCCAGACGCAATTCATTCCAAGCTCCAAGTATCATTTGGCAAAAGTAGTTAAAATGAAATGGGATTGACTTGACAAATGTTAAATGTCAAAATGTTAAACGCGAAAAAGAAATAAATAAGTCTCTAAACAATAATGTCATTTAACATTTTCGCATTTCTACGTTTAACATTAAAAATAAAGGTTTCCTGCTGGTTTTGCGGCAATGATCATTACAGGTAATTTCTCATCGTTCGTGATCAAAGACTGCGCAAATGAATCGAACTGTGGCAATAAACTTTCAGAGTGATATGCCAAAGCAATCATATTAATATTCTTCTCAGTTACATATTGACGAATCTTCTTAGCATAAGAACCACCGGAAGGAAGCAGATTCACTTCACATTTCGCACCTTTTTCATCGTATTTATTACGGATCAGCAATACACGATTTTTAGTTTGTTGTGAAAGTCCTTCATCATTGTGTTTTTCACCAATAACGTGAACCGTTGCTCCGAAGATATTTGCTAAATCGCCAGCCGGACTAACAATTTGCAAGCTCTCTTTCGTTAAATCGATTGGAACAACAATGTCTTTTATTTCGAGGTGTTTGGTTTCTTTCTGAACAATGATAAAAGGAATGTCACACGAGGTAATTACTTTCATTGCAAAGCTACCAGTCAATCGCTGCAAGCCTTTCATTCCGTGAGTTCCCATTAAAATCAATTGGGCATGCTCACGGTTTGCGATCTTTGAAATGTCAGAAAAGATATCACCTTGAGCAACCATCTTTGTCAACTCTACATTTTCAGGAACGTGTTTTTTAGAAATAATGTCACTTAACTTCTGTTCAACTCCCGGAATATTAGCTTTATTATCCACTAAATGAAGAATCATAATCTCAGTTCGAACGTGAGAACCTAAGAAAAGTGCATAATCTAAAGCTGTATTTCCAACATCTGTAAGGTCGTGTGGGACAATGTATAAATTCCTGCTCATTGTGAAACTTTTTACCAAAATAGAAAAAAAACACGTCAACCATCCGTTGTTTTTTGAACAGTTTATTGTTCATGAATATAATTCAAGTTTTAACGAACATTAGCAGAGAAAAAATGAGCAGAATGTTTTGATGGGTAACTTTGTACGAAATAATGAAATCATGCCG